>NZ_JAHLZE010000035.1 GCF_020148105.1 Methanobrevibacter sp. TMH8 | reverse complement strand
TTTTGATTTTAACTCCGTTTCTCATATGGAAAAGAGCTAAAACAGTAGATTTAGATTTTAAACTTCCTTTATTAGCTATTGTAACTTTATATGTGGACACTTTTTTCCTGAAAGACAATTTTTTAATTGATGCAATTCCTAAGTTAGTTTTAGGGTTGACTTTTTGCACTTTTGATATTTTTGAAGATTTGTAGTTGCTGTCTCCTGCGAATTTAGCTGTTATTGTATGTTTTCCACCTTTTAATCCAGCTATCTTAAATACAGCTATTCCATTGTTGTTAGTTGTTGCTGTGTATGTTTTTCCTTTGATTGTTAATGATATTTTTTTGTTTTTGAGGATATTTCCATTTGCATCTTTTAGGGTTACTTTTATGTTGGTTTTTTTACCTTCTTTGATAGTTGGTGCAGAAACTGTTATAACAGTACCCTTCTTTTCTTCTATTACTATATTAACATTAGTAGTAGTGTTAGATTCACTGTAAAAAGTAGTTCCTAAAGTATCAGTAGTATTAAATTCTTCAAAGGTTGTAAAAATGTTGTATGATCCTGTGCTAGGAGCGTTATAGGTGAACTCAGCAATACCATTGTTGTTGGTTATTGCAGTTCCTACTAATTTTCCATTAACATAGAAATTAATAGTTGCACCAACAATAGCATTACCATTAATAATATTAGTAGCTTTCACTCTTATTGTAATTTTATTGCCTGAAACAACAGTACTAATAGCTAAACCTGATTGAACATCAATCACATTTCCTGAACCAGTAACTTCACCATTATTAACAATATCATTTCCAGAATTACCAGAAACATTATTATTTCCAACAGTAGCATTACCATTGTTAGAAACACCACTACCACCATTACCACCAATCTCATTATCAGCAATATCAGCAGTAGCATTCTCACCATTAACTATACCATCACCAGCATTATCATTAATAACATTACCTACAACAGTAGCATTACCATCGTTAACAACACCACTACCACCATTACCAACAACTTCATTATCAGCAATATCAGCAGTACCATTCTCATTATTAGTTATTCCATTACCACCATTACCAACAATTTCATTACCAGAAATAGTAGAATCACCACTATTAATAATTATTCCATCACCACTATTATCATTAATAATATTATCAGTTATAGTAGTACTATTACCATTACTATAAATACCACCATTACCATTATTATTAGTGATATTATTATTATCTATAGTGACATTATTACCACCATTGCCTATTGCGCCACCATTTGATCCCGTATTCTCTTCAAAAGTAGAATTAGATATAATTGTATCATTAGCAGCATTACTTATTGCACCACCGTTATTTGTTGCAGAATTGTTAGTGAATGTGCAGTTAATTATGTTCACATAATTACCATCACTAGTGATTGCACCACCGCTATTTGTTGCAGAATTGTTAGTGAATGTGCAGTTAATTATACTCGCATTATAACACTTATTGATATTAATTGCAGCACCATTCGATCCAGTATTATTATTAAATATACAATTAATTACAACTGTATAATTTCCACTAGACCACACTCCTCCTGAACTACTAGTTCCATTGTTATTTTCGAAATTAGAATTAATCACATTCAGATTAATACCACTATTCCTTATTGCAGCACCAACACCAGCATCATTATTAATGAAATTAGAATCTAATACAGAAACATTACTACCAACATTGTAGATTGCACCTCCTAAAGTTCCATTATTATTTAAGAATGTACAGTTTATGAATGTCATTGTTGTTCCAGCATAATTGTTCCAAATTGCACCACCATTAGCTGTTGTGTTTCCATTTATAAATGTTAGATTAATGAAAGTCACATTCAGATTGTTGCCTATTGTATATATTCTTGATAGTCCTTGTGCATCTAGGATTACTTTGTCTTTAGTTTTTCCTGCTATTGTAATGTTTTTATTAATTGTCATATTTGTATTATTATTGCCTATGTATGTTCCTTCATCAAGTTCTATTGTATCACCAGCAGTTGAACTACTAAGTGCACCACTTATTCCACCAGCAGTTGAGTTATCAATCGTAGTAGTGGTAGCTGCAAATCCAGCTTGTAAACTAATTACAGCTAATAAAATAATACTTATTATAATTAAAGTATGAGTTATTATTTTTTTGTTTTGTTTAATTTTATTCACCTCCCCATTTATTTTGGGTTAAAATATTTTTTTTCAAAATTCTAAAATGTGATAAAAAGAAAGAATAAAATGATTCTCCTAAAAAAAGAATTCTTAGGGGGTGATATAAAAAATTCTTAACAGGAACATACATTTATCTTCTTTTATCACATTACAAATTTCTTTGATTAATAAAACCAATATTAATATATAAATTAGTAATAAAACTCTCCATAAAAGTTATCAGCCTATTACAATATTATACATTAAAAAAAGAGCATTTACTCAAAAAATCATTGTATAAAACTCTTCATAATCTTATTAATCATAAAAAGGCTACTCAAAAAAAAATAATATTTTTCATTGATAGGCTTTTTATCATTAATAAGAAAAGGACACAACAATAGAACAATTGTTATATTAATAGATAAAAAAATATAATAAAAAACTCCCCCTATAAAACAACTATGTTGAAAAAAACTCTCTCTTATACAAAGAATAATTTATTAATTCCAAATTTACTTCGTTATATTTCGGTTAAACGAACTAACTTACTATTTTTCTAATATAATTAATATAATATCAGTTTACAGTTCATACTAAAATATTCTAATAATTATAAAATTTATTAAATATTCAATATTTTTCATATAATTTATTTTTTTATAAAGAAAATACCCCTCTATTTTTCCAAATTATGCATATTTTTCATCAATTTACTTCGTTTAACCGAAATTAAACGAAGTAAGAAAAAACACATAATTAAACCATATTAAATAATGAAAACTGTAATCAATAGATGAGTCCAAAATTTAACACGGCGACAATTTAGTAAAATTTTTTTTACTAATATTCTATATTGACAAAGAGATATATAAATATTATGATTTTGTAAAAAATATTTACCATGAAAAATATAAATATGTAACTAAAAAACCAATATAATTCTATAAAAAATATAAAACTAAAAATAAAAAATATATAAAAAAGTTATCCTATAACTATTTCTAGGATATTAATAAACTATTAAAAAAAATGAGTAAAATAGCTAATAAAACAAGAATAATTTAATAATCAGCTATTCTCTATAATTTCAATGATATCTATTTCAGTAAAGTCTTTTAAGTTGTTGTTTAGATGGACAATTGCATCGTAATGTTCTTCTGCCCTTTTTCCGAGTAGCTGTCCATTTATATCATCTTCAGCTAAGATGATAATTTTTTCTGGGTTTAAAGATTGTTTCTTTCTGTTTATGTCATTATGAATATGTTCAACCTTGGTTTTTATTCCTTTTAATGCAGCTTCAGGGATCTTTGGATTTATTTCTTTCATATCCTCAACATCTAAAGGAACACTAGCTACGAGTATTCTTTGAACATCAATACCAAGTTTCTTTAATGATTTTTTAAAGTTATTTTTTGATGTTATAAAAAGAACATTTTCAGTTAATTCACCTAGATCCACTTTTTCTTCTTGTTTATCAATAACTTTAAAATCAGCCAGAATAGAATCAATATTATCTCTAGCTGAAATGAGAGATTTAATAAATTCTTCTGCTTCTTCTTTAGAAAGATCATGAGTAGGTAAACTACTATATAAAAAATCTTCAGCAGATATTAATTCTTTAAAAAGGTTTTCAAACTTTTTAACATCAATATGGCCATCTTGTGGAACTTTTAATTTGGCATTTCCATCAATTCGAGTTGATGCTTTTTCAACTAAGTGCTGAGCTTGTTTAAAACGAATATCATTCATAAGATCCCATTAAATTATCCATATTTTTAAAGCATGTGAATTGAACTTGGTTCTTCTTTAACAACATTTAAAACTGTTTGAGTATAAGTCCTTTCAACACCAGGTTCTTTTAACAACTCTTTAACAAACTTATCTAATTCATCAGTATTTTTAAATTTAGCTATTAAAAAAGCGTCATATTCTCCAGTAACATCGTAAATAGCTAAAACATGTTTATTGAAAGATTCTTTCTCTTCCCAGTTCTCAAGTTGTCCCCCTTTAACTCTAACTCCGATAATACTGGTTAAACCATAACCCAACTTTCTATGATCCATGATAGGAGCAAATTTTTTAATTACTCCCGTTTTCATCAATTTATCTACACGATTGTGTACAGTTCCAACAGAAATGTCGAGTTCACGAGATATTTGCCTATAAGGGGTTCTAGCATCCTCATTTATCATTTCAATGATATTTTTATCTGTTTTATCGATTACAACTACATTTTCTTTGTTGTCATTACTCATTTTATCATTCCAGAAAGTATTAATATAACTCAACAATATCACAGCAGAATTTTAGAATTAAAAATCCGAAAAACAATATTCAGTTTATATAATTATATAACTAATATGTCTTTGAACAATGTTTAGTTTTTCATTATTAATATTCTTTTCTTTTTAAGTTTTTGAAAAAAATTGATATTTTAAATATATAATAAATAATTTTTAAGGATAAAAATAGATTGTAAAAATTAAAATAAAAAAATGAAAAATAGTCTTAAAATAATATCACTTAAAATAATAAGGATTAATAAATCCGTTATTAAAATAATTAAAAAAGATAACTGAAAAATGAAATATCAAAATAATGAATAATAAAATAATGAATATAATAAAAATAAGAAAAATAAGAAAATAGTATAATAATAAAGATAATAAAAATAAGAAAATAATATAATAATAAAACAATGCAAAAATTGAAATAATAGAATAATGAATAATAAAAAATTTAAAAAGTTTTATACTATTGCACTTTCACTTAATAGCTTAACTAATATATAATCATACATATGAGACTTTTTAATATCTGCAATTTCTTTTAATGGCTTATCATTGACCATTACATTAGCTATTTCTTCATGATATTTATCATAATCAAGTTTTACTCTAACACCATCCAACTGACTTGTAACTGGAGTTGGAGAAATTACCTCAGAAATAGCTGGAACTTGATTTTCAATAGCATTTTTAACTAATATTGATGGAGCAAGAGGTGGATCCAATGCCATATCTCTTCTTTTTTGATCCAACATGTTTTCCACAACATCTACAAGATTTCTAAGAGCCCTAATGTTTTCTCCTCGTTTAAGTCTTCTTGGAATTCTTCCAAGCCCACTTACATAAGCATCTGCACCAGGAAGGTCATCAAGATCTATTTCAGGAGCTCCTGTAACAATTACTGGAATGTCAATATCATCAAATAAAAAAGTTTTGTCCATGATACATTGTTTAAAGCTACCAAGAGCATATATAGCTATATCATGCTCTTCTATAAGTCTTTTTTCATATTCTGTAATTCCCGCTGTGCCTTTACCTGCACCACGAGCAAGTCCAATCATATTATCTTTAGCACCATAACGACGAAGATATTCAGATATATCACAAGCTGCATGAGGCAAGTGATGTCTTGCAAGAGTTGGAGATACAATAGCTATTTCAGTTCCAGCCATAGGCGCTGTAGAAATTTTACCCAATAATTCCTTTGATTTTTCCTTGATTTTATCAACATCATCAATAGGAACAGCCATATTTAAAATAAGATCCATCTGTAATATATTTTCCTGAAGAATGAATCCTCCTAAATCTTCAATGAGCTCTCTCATCTCTTCACTCTTATGTACTCCTCCAGAATAAGTTAAAGTTTCATACACTTTGTCATCTCCAGTAAATATAACATATAATATATTATAAAAGAATATTAGTAATCCTAGTTAATAAAATTATTTAATTAATTATTTAGTAAATTATTTAGTAAATTTAAAATAAATTATCTATTGATTTATTTAATTATTTTAAATTAATTATTATCTAAAATTAATATCAATAATTATTTTTCTAATTTACTAAATTATTCATTAGATAAATCATTAAGAATAGAATATCTCAATTCAGCTCGTTTTATAGGATTTTTAGAAACATTATTGTGAGTAGGAATTGTAATAATCTCACAAGAAGAATCATTCTGACATTCCGAATCAACAAAGTTCATATAATCTGGTGCTACAATATAATCAAAGGAAGATACTTCATCATCAGAATCAATGATAGAAAATCCCATATCTTTAACAATATCTTTTAAAAATTCTGAGTAAACCTTAACTCTTATTTTTGAATTTTTTTCTTGTAGCTTTTCTTTCTCATCAGAAATCCATTTATTAGCTAAAGGATATTTTGAAAATATATCATTAATATCTTCTAAAATAGAATCATTAAATTGTGTTTCATTTTCTCCCAATTCATCTTTAAGTTTTGAAACTTTGATTATACTTTCTTTTATCTGTGAAAAGGTATTAAGCTTAATACTTAATGAATTCATTTTAACTTTACTTTCAGATAAAAGGATAGCTAAATCACCTTCTTCTTTATCTGGATTTTTATTAACTTTATAATCAGATATTCCTGCAAATTCAAGTATCTTCTCACACATAGGAGTTGTAACAATTATCATGATATCCCATAAATTAATATTTGTTTTGAATTTGTATAAAATTTTCTTAATTCAAGCAATTATTATTATAATTATTAAATTATAATTGTTATTAATTTTATTCAATTTATTTATTCAATTTATTTTTTTCAATTTTGTATATATTATATAATCAAAATGAGTTAAATATTAATATTTAATTAGATATATTATAGTTACAATGATTATATAATATTTCATACCATTTTTAATATATTTAATGGGAGTAACATAATTGATAAAAATGAGAATTTATTTAGATACTTGTTGTTATAATAGGCCTTTTGATGATAAAAGGCAGATGAAAATAAGATTAGAGAGTATGGCTAAATTGTATATTCAAAAAAAGGTTTATGACGGAGCATATGATTTAGTTTGGTCTTATATTCTTGATTATGAAAATAAAGAGAATCCTTATGGTGATAGACGAGAAAATATTCAAGATTGGGAAGAGAGATCAGTATTTTATTGTGAGCCATTAGATGAAATCTTAGATAAAACAAAAGAATTAAAAACTAAAGGAATAAAAAGAAAAGATGCACTGCATATTTCTTGTGCATTATATAGCGGATGTGAATATTTTATAACAACAGACTATAAATTACTCAAAAAACAGGTCGATGGAATAAAAATAGTAAATCCAATTACATTTATTGAAGAGATGGGAGAATAAAAAATGAAAAGTGAAGCTGTACTTCGAAGTGAAGTTATGAAAAGCTTGATAAAGAACTTTGGTTTGGTTGATGCTGAAAGATTTATAGATATAATTAAAAGAGATGAATTTGATTATACAGAGTGGCAAAGAGATTTATGGAAAGATAAAACCACTGCAGAAATACATAATGAAGCTAAGCAATATTATTTGGAAAAAAAAGAAAAGAATTTATGAGTCGTCCTCAAAAAAATAACCACTACTAAAAATTCAATCCAAAAATTTGATTATCTAAATTATGATTTTTATTATTTAAGTCAATATTATTTATTTGAAAATCCCATAAAAGACTTTATTCATTTGAAATATAATTTTCTACAGCTCTCTCTATCATTTCTTTCCATCCACTAAAATCAGTAGTGTAGTTTACAAATTCATCCCACTCTCTTGAGATAAAAACATCTGTGAAAGAATTATTTATTGTTTTAATACCACTAACATCAATCATCTGGTCAAAATCAGAAAATTCAGTGAAATTATTAATAAAATCTTTGGTTAATAATTTTCCAAGAGTCATAGTTTCAAATTCAACACAATTTTTATTTTTTCCAAAATTTTTTACTTTTTTAAAAACATTCATACTTAACATATTAAACCTCTATTTATTTTTTTGTTTGTTTATGTTTCTTTATTTTAAATAATTTTGGTTTATATCAATGTAATATTGTTATAATGTATATATATTATGATAAAATTGAAATATTGGCTTTAAAATGAAATATTGTTGTCTTACTAAAAAATTATAATGATATTAAAAAATTGATTTGAGATAAATTAATAAAAATTGATATATGTAATTATTAAAAATTGATATATCTATATATTCTTATAGCTATTAGTAAAATAATATAATAGAAAAATTAAATAAATATTAAAAGAATAACAATAAACAATAAGAAAATAAAAAATCCAAAAATTGAAGGAAATATAATGAAAATAACATTAAGTCTGGAAAAAACAACATCAAAAGATATTTCAATTATGGTGGATGCTTTTAGAGCAAGTACAAGTATTACTATAGCTATGGACAAATTTAATGAAGTAATACCTGCTTTTACACCAGAAGCAGCAGAAAAAATAGCTAAAAAGAGAAATGCTATTCTTGCAGGAGAACGTATGGGAGCCAAAATAAAAGGTTTCGATATAGGGAATTCTCCAGTAGATATAAAAAATATCGACAATGACTCTAATAATTTAGTTTTAACAACCAGTAATGGAACAAGAATATTAGAAATGATGGATTCAACTGTACTTATAGGTTCTTTTATAAATGCAAAAGCTGTAGCTGAAACTAGCTTGGAAATGGCAAAAAATAATAATTTCTCCCATGTCGATATTGTAATGGCAGGATGGAAAGGAAATTTCGCAATAGAAGATTTTTTAGCTAGTGGTGAAATAATATATTATATTCAAAAAAAATTAAAAGAAACAAATGATAAAGAATTTGATTTTGATATTAGTGAGTATGCTCAAAGTGCCATCTTAGCTAGTAGAGATTATGATGCAGTTAAAAATGTAATTTATAATACAAAATCTTCTAAAAGATTAATTAAATTAGGATATGAAAAAGATATTGAATTTTCACTCCAAAAAAATATTTCTGAAAATGTAGCTATTTATGAAAATGGAGTTTTAAAATTAGTCAAATAAAATGAATAATCATCATTTATTATTTATTTTTAAATTATAATGATAATATCTTGATTTACTAAAAAAATATAAAGTTTTATATATAAATAGCCACATATTATTATAGCTAAGAAAAACAATATAATAATTATTGTTTATTAAATATTATTGAAAATAAATAATTAGTTATTGAAAATAATTATTGAAAAATTGAATATATTAAAAAAATCATTGCTATTTATTGATATTATCAATATTAATATAATATTTACAAAGTTTATCAAATAAAAAAAATACAAGATTTATCAAATTTAAAAAAATTATAAACTTTATCAAATTATATAATCAAAAAATTTAAAAAATTATTAAATTATTAAATCTTATTATATCAGAGTGTTATTTAAATGAAAAGAGAATGTTTAAAAATCATAGGAACCGCTCATGTTTCTCAAAATAGTGTTGAAGAAGTTAAAGATGCTATTTATGGGCAAGAACCTGAAGTTGTAGCTATTGAGCTTGACAGAGGTAGGTTTGAGCGTCTTATGAAAGAGCAGGCAGGTATTGAAGAAGATGATGAAATATCTGTTTCAAATATTATTAAAGAAAACAAAGTGGGACTATTTGTAGCTAGTGGAATCTTAACATATATCCAAAGTAGGATTGGAGAAGATTTAGATGTTAAACCAGGTTCTGAAATGATTGGAGCTATTGAAGCAGCTAATGACATAGGTGCTAAAATTGCATTAATCGACAGAGATATCAATATAACACTTCAAAGAGCTTTAAATGAAATGTCAGCTTGGGAAAAGCTGAAATTCGTCTTTAGTGCAATAGGTTCTTTATTTGCAAGTGATGATGATCTTAAAGATATTGAGGAATTAAAAGAGCAAGATACTTTAGATGAAATAATGGAGTACTTTAAAGAAGCTTCACCTAATGCATATAAAGTTCTTGTTAAAGAAAGAGATGCATATTTAGCTAAAAGCATATTAGATATTGAAGAAGATCATGTTATAGCAGTAGTTGGAGCAGGTCATAAAGAAGGAATAACTAAATATCTTGATAATCCTGAAGAAATTCCTTCAATTGAAGCACTGACAAGTACTGAGAAAAAAAGAAAAATTCCTTGGCTTAAAATCATTTTAGCAGCTATTCCAATATCATTTGTGGTGATATTTTTTCTGGCTTTTATAAATGGTATTGATATTGAAGGAAATCTTATTGAATTCGTTTTGATAGGAGGAGGAGCTGCTTTTATAGGTTCTATCCTGTCTGGGTCAAAAATACAGTCAGCAGTGGTTGGCTTTGTTGTTGCACCTCTTACCATAATACATCCTCTTCTTGCTGCAGGATGGTTTTCTGGATTAACTGAAGCTAAATATAGGAAAGTCAGAAGAAGAGACATATCTAATTTAAGTAAAGTTCATAGTCTCAGAGATTTATGGAATAATAACATATTCAGAATACTTCTAGTTGTTATTGGAACAAATTTAGGAGTTAGTGTAGCTACTTTAATAATATTACCATCTAGAGTCTTTATTCCATTATTTTTAAAAATATTTGGAATGTGAGATTATATTAATAAAAATATTAATAAAAAAGAAATATCTAAAAATATCTAATAATAATTTAAATAAAGAAGAATTGTTTTAAATAAATAAAAATTATAATATAAATTTATAATATAAAATATAATATAAAATAGATTATAAGATATTATAGAATACTTATAAGATTAGATTATAAAATAAATTATATTTATTTAAAAATTAGTTAAAATAAAAAAATTGATAGTTAAACTATTCAATGTATTAAATCCATTAATGGAGCTTAGAAAAGAAATGTATTTTATTTTCCGTTGCGACTGTGGTAGAGTTTTATATGCTAAAGAAGGCATAGCTACTAGAAAATGTGTTTGTGGAAAATCTCTTAAAATGAAAGAAAGAAGGATTTTCAGAAAAGTAGAAACTGCAGAAGATGCATCAGAAGCTGTAAGAGAGATGCAAGAAGAAATACATGGTGGAACTACTTTCAAAAAAGCAAGCGAAATTCCAAAAAGAAAAGGATTTTAAAAATGAATATTTTTCAGAATATTAATATATTTAATTTAATTATTTATGTATATTTTAGGGAATTATAGAAATGATATATGATACAATATTTGAAATCATAATAATACTTATTTTAATACTTCTAAATGGAGTATTAGCAATGTCTGAACTAGCCATTGTGTCGTCTCGTAAAAGTAAACTGCAACATATGGCAAATGAAGGAAAAAAACATGCCAACACAGTTATTGAATTGATTGAAGATCCTAATCAATTTTTATCTACAATTCAAATTGGAATTACACTTATTGGAATTTTAGCAGGTGCATTTGGGGGAGCTACTTTAGCTGAGCCATTATCCCAATACTTAACATTTTTAGGACAATATTCATCTGGAATTAGTGTAATAATAGTTGTTATTATCATAACTTATCTTTCACTTGTAATTGGAGAATTAGTTCCAAAAAGAGTTGCTTTGAATAATCCAGAAGAGATAGCTGTTAGTGTAGCTAAATATATGAAAATACTATCTAGAGTTTGTGGACCTCTTGTTACTGTACTCAGTAGATCAACAAATTTTGTTTTAAGAGTTATTGGAGCTAATGAACCTAAAGAAAGTTTAGTCACTGAAGATGAAATTAAAATGTTGATTGAAGAGGGAATTGAAGATGGAACAATAGAAAAAGAAGAAGAAGACATAATTAAGAGAGTTTTCCGTCTTGATGATCAAAAAGTAGATATGTTAATGACATCAAAAAATGATATTATTTGGATAGATCTTGAAGAAGACATTGAAAAAACAAAAGCAAAAATAATTGAAAGTGAAAGATCTATTTTTCCAGTAGCAGAAGGAGATTTAGATGATGTGCTTGGAGTTGTTCAAGCTAAAGATGTCCTTAGCTCAATTTTAAAAGAAGAAGAATTTGATATTAAAAGCTATTTAAAAAAACCATTAATGGTTCCAGAAAATCTTCCATCTCTTGATATATTAAAATTATTTAAAGAAAACCTCGAATATGTTCATATAGCTCTTGTTGTAGATGAATATGGTAGTGTAGAAGGTTTAATCACATTGAACGATATATTAGAAGGAATTGTTGGAGATATTCCGGGCATTGATGAAATGGATGAAGCAACAGCCATACAAAGAAGAGATGGATCTTGGTTAATCGATAGTGGATATTCAATAGACCGGTTCAAAGAATTATTTGATATTGAAGAGTTAAATGATGAAAAAGAAGATAATTTTACTACTTTAGCTGGTTTTATTCTAAGTTATCTTAATAAAATCCCAGAAACAGGCGAAGAATTTAGTTGGGAGAACTTTGATTTTGAAATTGTTGATATGGATGGTCACCATATTGATAAAGTTTTAGTTAGAAAAAATGAAATAATAGAAGAAACTGAAGAAGAAATTGAAGAAAAAGAAGAATAAACAGAATAATAAGAGAGAAAAAATAATTAAAAAGAATAATTAAGAATAATAAAGACTAATAAGCAGGAAAAGAGTAATTAAAGATAATAATAAGGATAATAAAGAATAAGAAGAAAACAAAACCTAATTACCATTTTTAATAATATTTTCCATTTCACAAGCCATACAAACAACTCTAGAACTAGGTTCTCCACATCTTTCACATTCATTAACATTAGTATTGGAGGATTTAACTTCTAAAATTGTTTTTTTAAAAGATTCCATAATATTTTCTTTTGTACCTGGATATTTTGATTCATTTTTATTTAAAAATTCCTTTGTTTTTCCTCTAAGTGACAAACTTGAATATGGACATTCATCTAAATGAATATTGATATTGTTCATAACTGCCCAAGTTCCAACATCTTTTTCTGGGGTATTCCAAAGAGGTTTAATTCTAGGAATAAGTTTTGGGTGAATTGTATCCAACATTGGACCAAATTTTGAAAATTTTAATGTGTCTGCCCGGGCAAAACTCATTAAAAAAGATTGAATTTCATCATCAAGGTTATGACCAGTAGCTAATTTATTTGCACCAATTTTATAAGCAGATTTATTAAGAATATTTCTCCTAAATACTCCACAAGGAATACAAGCACTTTTAAAATGATGATAACTATTATCTAATGTAAAATCAAGTTCATCTTTAAAAGATTTTTGAATAAGTTTTATTCCGAGTTTTTCTGCATTAGATACAGCTGCTTCAATCCCATGTTGACGATATCCTTCAATTCCTTCATCTACAGAGATAGCTGTTAAATTAAAATCAAAATCTTCATTTTTAGAATCATTAGAATCTTTATTGTTTTGATAAGTTTTATGACCATTATTTTGATAATTAGCTAAAGCATGTAAAGTAAGAACACTGTCTTTACCTCCAGATAAAGCTATAGCGACATTATCTCCATTTTCAATAAGATTATAATCAGCTATTAATTTTTCTATTCTTGAAAATATCTTATTATTAAATTCTTCTTTATTTATAACTGCCATCAAATCACTTATAATTCAAAACAACCTTTTGATGTTGATAATCTATTTAAAATTATCCAAAGCTGATATTTTATTCAAGCTTATTTTTTAATTTTATAGTTTTATTTAAAATATCTTCATTTAAGAAATCATTGTTAATATATTTATCATAAATAGCTAACCTTTCTTTTAAATCAAGCCCAGTATCGCGAGTTAAATTATCCATATATTCAATTTCAGGCCAAGGAGCTTCAGGATTCACATAATCTTTACTTACAGGAGAAATTCCACCCCAATCATCAGCTCCACACAATAAAAAAATTTGATTAGTTTCATGATTAAGATTTGGAGGAACTTGAATAGAAACATCTGAAAATAATAGTTTAGCTACTGAAACAGTCCTAATCATGTCTAAAATAGAAGGTTCGGGATTATTTTCCATTGGAATACCTGGTTTAGATCTGAAATTTTGAATAATTATCTCTTGAATATGACCATATTTATCATGTAAGTTTTTAATAGTAAGTAAAGAATCAGCTATTTCTTCTTTTGTTTCACCAATCCCTATTAAAATTCCAGTAGTAAATGGAATCTTTAATTTACCTGCATCAGCTATAGTTTTAATTCTAAGATTGGGATCTTTTCCAGGACTATTTTTATGAGCCTCCATTAATCTAAGACGAGGAGATGAATTTTCAAGCATCATTCCCATAGATACATTAACTTCTTTTAAAGTTTTCATATCCTCATAACTTAAAACACCAGCATTAGTATGGGGCAACAAATCTGTTTGATCTAAAGTTGTTTGGCATATATCATAATGATATTCAACCATAGATGAGAATCCTTTTTCCATCAAAGCAGATTTTACAATTTCCTTTTCATCAGCTTGTTCACCGAAAGTAAATAGTGCTTCTTTACAATCATATTGTTCTGAAAATTTCAGCTCATCAATTATATCTTTTTTATTTTTTAAAATAATAGCTTCAGGGTCATTTGATTCTTTTTTAAAAGTACAATAACCACAAGAATTCCTACATATTTCAGTTAAAGGTATAAAAATATTTTTAGAATAAGTAATAAAATTATTTTCTCTTTTAGAATTAGCTAAAGACATCAATCTATTGATATCATTTTTTTCTGCATTTAAAAGAGATATGATCTCTTCTTTTTTTAGATTTCCTTTTTTTAATCTATTTTCAGAAATATCAGAAATTAACATGATAATAACCCCTAAATAATAAAAAATGAATATTCAATTAATTATAGAATATAATATGAATTAAATGAAATATATAACATTAAATTAAGAAAACAATTATTTTTAACAAATTAATATTGAAAACAATTAAATTAGTTAAATTAATTAAATTAATTGAGTAATGAAATTAATTAAACATAGATCAATTAAACAATGAAAATGATAAAGTTATAAATTTATAATAATTATGAAAATAATGAAAATAATGAAATTTATAATTTAAATTATTCTTTTTCATCATCAGAAACTACAACTTCGACAAATACAGGACCTACATCTGCTTTGTCTTTCCAAGCAACAACAAAAACTGCAGCATGCGCTAAATTCATCAGTTTAAACTTTACAAAAACATTCATAGCTTCTAATGATTTAGTCATCCTCATAATACCATTAGAATCAGTTTCCCCTTGAACAGAAACTGTAGACCTTATTTGTTCATCCATTCTATTTATGAGTTTACCCGCTTCATCTGAAACAACATTAATCTCATTCCCTTGAAGAATATCTTTTAATTCTTCTAATTGACTTTCTAATTCATCATTAGGTATATTTTTTGATGATCTCCCTCTAACAATGAGAATTCTTTCAGTATCTAAAGCCGCTCTAGAACCATCAAAAGCTTCAAAAAAGCCCATTACCTGTCCTGCAATTTTATGTAATTTTACCATGAAATCACTGCTTATTTATTATTATTGTATTAATATAAATGTGTCAAATATAATGTATTTAATAAATTGTATTTAAAATATGCAAATAAATAAATTTTAAATCAAGAAAATTTAAATTAAGAAATCTTAAATTAAGAAAATAACAATACGAAATAATCTAATAAAAAAAATATTAGATATAATTATAATGATTTGTATTTTAATAATTATAGTTAAATTATAATTAGTTTATAATTAATTTATAACTAATTTATAACTAATTATAGTTAATTTATAGTTAATTTATATAAAATTTATATAAAAAATACTAAGTATCAAAAATACTAAGTATCTTGAATTTCGCCTTTTAGTTCGCTCATAGTAGCTATCTTCTCAGCAAATGCATTATGCCTATGAATACTTTCCTCATTTACTTGACGAACAGTGACTAATGTGTCGTCTGGGAGATGTGAATAGTTTTGAATAATTTTTTCAACCATGTTCCTAACACAGTCTTCTACAAAACCAGGCTTTTTATGTGCCTGCATTACTATTGCGTTCTCATCAGGTCTTTTAAGAAGTTCACAAACAGGAGAACTCATAGAATCTTCAATAATTTGAATTATATCCTCTGCTCGAACAGTATGATCCTCAGGAACTTCAATTATTACAGTTCCAATACCTCTCTGATTATGAGAGGCAAAAGTAACCGTGTCAATCACTTTTTGAGTTGTTTCTTCATCTAAAAACTCTAATAATTTGACTCTATCCGCTTCCATTACAGATTCTTGTGCACAAGGACAGACAGTCATACCAATGACCTCAGCACCAATACTTTTACGGATTTTGATTTCACCCTCATCCCTATAACCTATAGCTTTAGCTACAAGTTTAGTCATTTCTTGAGTACTATTTTTAGTAACAGGGGACTTTTTCAAAAACATGAAGTCACTAATCATTCTTACTTCAGCCATTTTAGCATATTTATGTTTTTCCATCATTGTTTTGACAATTTCTGCACACAATGATTCAATTTCAATAGAAGTTTTATTTACAGCCTCTTCTACGACCTCACTAATAGCTTCAGGACTTCTAGACATGTGAATGCCTCTTTGATCACTAGGAAGATCAACAAATGCGTCAAATGTAGGAATAAGAACTATAGGTCTTTTTTGACCTCTTTCAATTTTCAATAATTTTTTAACGCCTTTAACTCCAACTCTAGTTAAATGTACTTGGACTTTAGGTGCGTTATCTTGAGTATCTGGGAAACAAACTGCCAACTATAACACCACAGAATATAATAACTATATGAACGTTTAATACTGTTTTAATAGATTGAAAATACTGTGAAAGTTTAATCAACCCAAAGATGTTTTGTATATTAAATATATCAAAATATATTTAATATTAAATATATTATTAAATATATTTTTATCATCTTAACCATTTTTCATCTTATGTTTTTATTTTCATTATATTTTCTACTAACATCTTATAATCTTTAACATCCTATAATATATTTATATATTTATAAAAATATTATAAAAATATCATTTTTTATCAAATATATTTTATCAAAAATATATTTTTTATCAAGATACTATATCGAAATTAAATTTTTATATTATTAATATTATATTATAAGAATTATTATATTATAAGAATTTCACATATTAGATTTATAATAAATAATAAAATTATCAAAATAATATTTGTACCAATAATCATTTAAAAGTATCTAAAAATAAAAAATAATAAATTGAGATATAATGTATATATTTCAATATATTTTTGCATCAACAACTGTATGAACTACGCCAGGAGAATATCTTTTTATAATTCGATTGTTTAATATTTCAACCTCTCGATTATTAGCTGATTCTTCTATTCTGTTTATTGGACGAGTTAACATTAATTTTTCAGGAACTGTCTCATGATAATGTATAATACCCTCTGGATTTAAAGATTCAATAGCTGAATTCAAAAATTCATGAGTTGTTTTAACATAACCCATTATAATTCTGTCTGCAGACAAATCTCTGACAATCTCATTAGAATCACCAAGAATAGTTTCCATAACGTCATATCCTTTAGTTTTGTTTGATTTTTCATTGATTTTATTTAATTTTATATTTTCTTTAAGATAATAATAAGAATCAGGATTGATTTCAATGGAATAAATCTTTTTTAAAGAAGATTTTTTTGCTATGGGTATTGAAAAGTATCCAATTCCAGCAAACATATCAACAACAATTTCATTTTCTTGAACAAGGTTAGCTATCCTCATTCTCTCAGTAGTATTACCTTTTGACCACATTACTTTAGCTAAATCTAGTTTAAAAAGGCAACTATTTTCTTTATGAATGGTTTCCGTTGATTTGTCCCCTGCTAAAACTTTTATTGATGGTTGTCTCATTTTTCCATTAATACTTTCGATTTTAGCTATTGTATCTACATTATGTTCCCCTAATAAATCATCAAACTTTCCAGAATAATCATGTTCTAAATTTTCATCAATCAATAGAATCTTACCTATTTTTTTCCACTTCATTTTATCAATTCATTCTATAATTATAATTTAAAAATGATTTCACTGCAAATTTTTTATTCTTTATTGAACTAATATAAATCAACATTAACTTTAGTTTATATAATCATGATATTAAATTTTAATATATTTTTTATATAATTTTTATATAATTTTTATATAATTTAAATAATATTAAAGATAGGATTAAATATTACTCAAATAAAGAATAGAGAATTTAACCTATTTCATTAGCTGAAAAAGTAATACTTTTTTGAGGATTTTTTATATAATTAATTAATAATTATTTATCATTAAAAATCAGAGATATTAAACAAAAATAGAGAAATTCAGAAAGATTATATGAGAAAAATAGTTATTTTCAAAGAATAAGTTCAATCCCCCGGGTATTTACCAATGTGGAGTGTATATGAGTGTGAAAGTTCCCAGAGGACATGGTGCGAACTTTTTCCTTATATTGCATTAGCAAGTATATGTATAGTTTTACTAGTATAAAAAGCTTTCTTTAGTAATAATTTTTTTCAATTTTTCAAAAAATATTTTTCCTATATTTTGTGTTCGTTTCCTATATAACTATCATTTTTAGCTATTAATATTAATATATATTAATTAATAGTTTATATTAACAATTAGAATTTTTTTATATATTATATCAAATAATCATTATAAAACTAAACATTATAAGTGATAAGTATTGTATTACATAATCAGTTTATACAATAATACTGAATCTTTTACTTATAATTGAAAAAAAGAATTTAATATAGTAGGAAATAATAATTTTATAAGTTAATTTTATCTATTTAATATTTAAAGGTATAAAAAATTAATATAAAATAATATAAAATATATAAATAGCTAAAATAACTAAAATAACTAAAATAATATAAAATAATTAAAATAATTAAAATAAACTCTTTTTAAATCAAAAATTCTTTTTAACTAAAAAACAAATATGATCCTTTTCATAAGGTTCAAGTTTAACTTTTTCAACAATAGAAAATCCTTTTTCTTTTAGTTTCTTTTCTTCTTGTTTAAATATCTTTTGGGGTTTTTGATTAACATCAATACTTCTAGATTTAATCATAATCATAGCTAAACCAACATCTTTCAAAAATAGATTGATATTATCTATAAATGCATTAGTTTGATTTGGTTGAGCCACATCACAATAGACAAAGTCCACTTTTTCAAGTAAATCCATATATTTCTTTGGTTTAGTGGCATCAGCTAATATTGGAGCTATGTTTGGTCGAATTTCACATAATCTTACTAACTTTCTCATACTGACTGGTGAGAATTCTACAGCGTAAATAAGTCCATCTTTAGCTATATCAGAAATATGAGAAACAGTAGTTCCAGTTGATGCCCCAAGATATAAAACTTTCCAATCTTGAGATATTTCCAATTTTTCAAGACCATTTAAGAAAGCTGCTGCTAATTTTGAACGATTTGGATTCCAAAATCTAAATTCTTCCCCATTTTCCTCAAATAGCTGTTCACCATATACTCTTTTTTGAGGAACAATGTTTTTAGTAGCTATTTCTTCATCTTTTACATAAATATTCATAATAATCAATTTTATAATTTATTATTCTTATTAAATCATTTAAAAAACATTTGATCTTAAACTTGATTAATTTTATTAATATATAAACCCCATTAAATCTAATATATTCTATTTTCTTTTTTTATTTTTCTTTTTAGATTTTTTCTTTTTATATTTACCTGATTTTCTAGAATAATTTGAATTTTTTCCTTTTTCAGCACTTCTTTCTTCTTGTCTTCTTTTTGTTGTTTTCTTTGGAAATGGATTTTCTTTTTTTATCTCTTCTACTCTCTTTAAAAAGTTTTCAGAAATTGTTGGGTCAAATTTTCCTGAAAAAACATCCTTTCTTACAGCTAAAGATATTTTAAGAGCTAATGTTCTAGCTATCTTTCCTCTTACCCACCAGGGGCTTGTTCGAACTTGTGGATGTTGAAAAATGAGACCATGTTTAGGAGGACGTTCTCCTGTTTTTAAATGACGGAAAAGTGCTTTTTCAGCACCCATTATCTGAATAGTAGCTGCAGAATACATTGCAAGATCTTTCAATCCCCCGATATGAGCAATTAACTTTGCACCAAGAGTAGATCCAAGAAGATCTCTTAGATTTGGAGCTAACTTTTCCATTTTTTTATCAATATATTCCTCTGTTTTTTTTCTAGTTGATTGAAAAGACTGTATTGATTTTGCAAAGTCATTTATCATTTCAATATCTTCATCTTCTATATCTGCACCAAAACTACCATTTTCAATATCAATATATTGATTTGTTTCAATTGATTCAGGAGGGTTTTTTATGATTTCATCCCTATTTTCATAGTTAGCTATTAAATTTATAAAACTTTCATTATTTTGAATTACATCAATTTCAGGGAAGTATAGTATATTCCATTCACGAATTCTTTCAATCAGTTTACTAATTGATTCATCAATTTCATCAATAGAGTTAATAGCTTGTATAATTAACTTATTTTCATCTTGAGAAGCTTCTTTCATTTTTAAAATAGCTAATTCATTATAAATTGATATTAATTTAGATTTGTATTCTCCAGGAGTAGAAAAACCAAGTTCAATAAGGATTTCCTTTAAATTTGATCTAAAATATTCTCCCCCTTTATTTGGAGTTTGTATTTGAATATTTAGATCATCAATAGCATATTCAGAATCATTTAGAATATTAATATAATTAGAAAGCCTGTTATTAGTTTCAACAGTAATAAGATTGAAACTATAATCTTCACCATTATTCTTAATCAAACTTTCTATTAATTCTATTTCTTCATCTAATACTTCATTATTAAATAATTTAAATAATTTCAAAGCAATATCTTCATCTTTAAAAAGATTATAATTAATTATATCTAAATTATCATCAAATGCAATGAATCCTGCAATAGAATTTGTTATATATATTTCCATAATAATTACTTTGATTTACATAATTATAAATCTTACATTAAATAAACATTTATTAATATAAATTATTAGATTTCATTAAAAATAATTATTACAATTTATTGAAAATAATTATTTAGAAATATTATTTAGGAATCTTTGATAAAATTTAGAAATATTTGATAAAGATTATCTTAAATTTAAATTTAATTTAATATATTCAATATATTAAAAAAATATTAGAATAATATTAAACTAATACTATCAAAATAAAATAAAAAAAATATTAAAATAAAATAATGTTTAAAATATTAAATATGGCATTATTGAATAAAATAATACTTATAAATACTGTTATAAGTAATTCTATAATGATTATAATATTATAATGATTATAAAAATAATCAACAAAATAGTATTAATCTAGGAGTTAATTGATGTTAAAAACACAAATTTGTGGAATTAAATTTGAAAATCCTCTAATATTAGCAGCAGGAGTTATGGGGAGTAATGCATCCTCTTTAAATTGGATTTTAGATTCTGGTGCAGGAGGAATTGTAACTAAATCATTTTCAAAAGAACCTAATACAGGTTATAAAAATCCAACTACAGTAGCTGTAGAAGGTGGAATTATAAATGCTATTGGACTTTCAAGTCCTGGTGTTAATAATTTTAAAGAAGAATTGAAATTAATCAATAAAACTAATGCCAATGGAGAAAGTAATGTAGTTATTGGTTCTATTTATGGATCAAGTCCAGAAGAATTTTCATATTTAGTAAAAGAAATTGAAAATTTCGTAGATATGATTGAATTAAATGTTTCATGCCCACATGCTATGAGTGGTTGTGGTGCAGCTATTGGTCAAGACCCTAATCTTACTTATGAAATTGTAAAAGCATGTCAAAAAGCAAAAACTACAAATATTCCAATTATAGCTAAATTAACTCCAAATGTAACTGATCTTATTGAGATAGCTACCTCTGCTGAAAAAGGAGGAGCTGATGGATTAACACTTATAAACTCTCTTGGTCCTGGAATGAAGATTGATATAAATGCAAAAGTACCAATACTTTCAAATAAATTTGGAGGAATGTCAGGACCAGCTATTAAACCTATAGCTATTAGATGTGTTTATGATGCTTATATTAATTGTAATATTCCGATAATAGGAGTTGGTGGAATATCTAACTATGAAGATGTTGTTGAATTTTTATATGCTGGAGCATCAGCAATACAAATTGGAACTTCCATAATGTATGAAGGAGTAGAAGTATTTTCAAAAATATCTAATGATTTAGAAGAATTCATGAAGAAAAATCAATTTGAATCAATAGACGAAATGACTGGTTATGCTCATAAATAATGAGTATTATCAATAGATATGTTATTATATTAAATATATTAAGTATATTAATTATATTGATTATATTGATTATATTGATTTAAAAAATTAATTTAAATAATTTAAGGGATTCAAATGAATAAACTAATAACAAATTATGAAATTTTAGAGATTAAAGAGATAATTTCTGAAACTGATACCATAAAAACATTCATATTTGATTGGAATATGGAAAGAGATAAAATTCCTACTCCTGGACAATTTGTAATGGTTTGGAGCTTTAGTAGAAAACGTGACGAAAAACCCATGTCTATTTCTATTATTGACATTTCAAATAATAAAATTGGAATTACTGTTAAAAAAGTTGGTGGATTCACAGAAGAATTACATAACCTATCAGTTGGAGATAAATTAGGCATTCGTGGCCCATATGGTAATGGATTTGATGTTAATAACCTTGAAAATAAGAATATAATAGCTATTGGTGGAGGAGTTGGTATGGCTCCAATATCCTGTTTTACAACCTATGCAAAAGAAAAAAAAGCTAATGTAGATGTTGTTTGTGCATCTGTAACAAAAGATGAACTACTATTTCCACAAAAACTTAAAAATGAAGGTGCGAATGTCTTTACATGTACTGATGATGGAACTTGTGGTTTTGAAGGATTTGCTACTCACAGAACTATTGATTTACTTAAAACTAAGACTTATGATATGGCAGTTGTCTGTGGACCTGAACTAATGATGAAAGGAACTTTTGATTTACTTGAAGATCATAATATTCTTGCCCAATATTCAATGGAGAGATATATGAAATGTGCAATGGGAATATGTGGGCAATGTTGTGTAGATAATACAGGATGGAGAATTTGTGTTGAAGGACCTGTTTTCTTCAATAGTGATGTAAAAAAAATTATTGAGTTTGGAAAATATCATAGAGATGCTTCAGGTATAAAAAACAAGTTTTAAGCTAGAATTCAGATAAATAACATGTATTTATTTTAAATTAGTATATTAAACTAATATAAAATAAATATAATTATTTTAAAATAAAATATAATGAAATATTTATTAAAAAATATAATTATTCTAAAAGAAAATAGAATTATTTTAAAAAATAAATAAAAAATTTTAGATTAAACTATATTTATTTAAAAAAATGATTTTTAAAAAAATATAATTATCTAAAAAAATATGATTATCTAAAAAATATAATTATTTAATATGGATTAGATGTTATTTATGGAGTTAAAATGAAAAATAAAATCAAAGATGCATTAGGATCCTCTTTATTTATAATAGCAATATTAGTAATAATATCCCTATTTACATTAATGCCAATAGTAAATATGTTGATATTGGGAGGAATTATAGCTTATGGATTAAGACCAGTAGCTAAAAAACTCCAAACAAAATTAAAATATCCATCTATTTCAATAATATTAAGTATAATTCTTATAATCATTCCATTAATCTTGATTTTTGCTTATACTATTTCAGTTGCTATTACTTTATCTTATAGTTTTATAAGTAGCAATCAGGACATTTTAAATTCATTTAGTCTAAATAACAGTTTGGATGCTATTAATACTTATTTGCCTCCACAAATGCAATCTTCAACAACAACTATTACTTCAACTATTACAGAAGTTATAAATGATATATTAAAATTAGTCTTTGGTTATCTAGTGAACTTTATACAATCATTACCATTTGTTATGCTTCAAATATTTGTTTTAATCTTTTCTATTTTCTATTTTACAAAAGATGGACATAAAATTAGTGAATATATTTATTCATTTATCCCAAATGAAAAACATGAATTTTTCTCCAATATGATAAACGAAGTTAAGACGGTACTAAAAAGTATATTTTATGGTCACTTTTTAACTGGATTTGTTATAGGTTCTATGGCAGCAATAGGGTTTTTTATTTTGGGATATCCATATGCACTATTTTTAGGAATTTTAACAGGAGTTGGTCAATTAATACCTGTAATTGGACCATGGCCAGTGTATACAGGTTTATTTATATATGATATGGTGTCAGGAAATTATATAAGAGGGATATTAGTATTATTATTCGGATTTGGCCTTAGTTTAAGTGATATGTACATAAGGCCTACTCTTGCAGGTAAATATGTTGATATACACCCTATGATACTTTTATTAGGTTTTATGGCAGGACCTCTTGTATTTGGTTTAGTTGGATTTATATTAGGCCCATTAATATTAGGAATTACATATGCAGTTATCAAAGCTTATAAAGAAGAGAAAGAAAAGTTAGAAATGGAAGAATTAAAAAATGAAAAAAAAGAAGCTGAGAACTGTAATTAGCTATTAAACAAAAGAATGTAATTAATTAGGGAAATTTTAATAAGTATAATTAATTTAAGAAAATAAATAAGAAAGGAATAATTATGGAAAAAGTGAATATTATATTATTAGACATTGATTATATAACCCATAATGACAAAGCAGTTATCCGTATTTTTGGGAAAGAAAAACAAAAAGATGGTAAAACTGGGGAAAAAAAGATAATTGCTTTAGATGATTCTTTTGAACCATATATTTATGTTATACCCAATGATATGAAACAATGCCAAGAAGATCTTGAAAATTTAGATCCTAAACCTGAAAAAATAGAGATTATTTCAAAAAAGAGGTTCCAAATTGAGTCAGAATTTATAAAAGTAACATTCAATCATCCACAAGATGTTCCAAAAATGAGGGATACAATACATGATTTTCAATCAGTAGACGGAATTAGAGAACATGATATTCCATTTTATAGAAGATATCTTATTGATAATGATGTTTTTCCGATGTCTGAAATTGAATTATCAGGTGAAATCATTGATTCATTTCCAACAATCAAATCTAATGATGAAAATCTAGAAATAATAAAATTAAGTCAAGCTCCAAAAACAGTTGGTAGTGAATTTCCTGAATTAAATATATTGAGTTTTGACTTAGAAGTTAGAAATCCCCATGGAATGCCTGATTCCAAAGAAGATGAAATCATCATGATTGGTATCTCTAGTAATTTTGGTATTAAAAAAGTTCTTTCAACTAAAGGAGAAGATTTAGAATTTGTTGACACTTTATCCTCAGAAAAAGAAATGATAGAGAATTTTGTTAAAATTATAAAAGAGAATAATGTAGATGTAATTGTAGGATATAATTCAGATAATTTTGATTTCCCATATATTAAAGATAGAGCTGCATTATATGATATAAAATTAGACCTTGGAATGGATGGTTCGAGTTTAAAATTCTTAAGGCGAGGATATACAAATGCTGCTTCTTTAAAAGGAATTATTCATGTTGATCTATATTTAGTAATGAGAAGATATATCAGTTTAGATAGATACACTTTAGAAAGAGTATACCTAGAATTGTTTGGTAAAGAAAAAATTGAAGTTCCAGGAGATAGAATCTTTGAGTTTTGGGACAATGGTGGAGAAGAATTAGACAATTTATTTGATTATTCATTAGATGATGTTGAATCGACTTTAGAAATTGCTGAAGAAACATTACCGCTTAGTTTAGAACTTGCTCGTATAGTAGGTCAGCCTCTCTTTGATTTAGCGCGTATGGCAACAGGTCAACAGGCAGAATGGTATTTAGTAAGGAAAGCTTATGAATATAATGAAATTGTTCCAAATAAACCTATTGGAGGACAATCTTCAAGAAATTCAGAAAGTGCCGTTGGAGGATATGTTAAAGAACCAGAAAAAGGACTTCATGATAATTTAGTTCAATTTGATTTTAGAAGTTTGTATCCTAGTATAATTATTTCAAAAAATGTTTCTCCAGATGTTCTATTAAGAAAACACTTGGGAGAAAATTATAATATAGCTAATTATCTAAATGAAGAAAAAAACCTAGAAGAGGATGAAACTAACTACAACATACCTCCAGAATATAATAATAAATTTGCAAAAAATCCTCAAGGATTTATTCCTTCAGTTATATGGAATGTAGTTAGTGAAAGACTAAAAATAAAACAAAAGATGAAAGAAACTGAAGATCCAACTGAGAAAAAAGTACTTAAAGTACAGCAAGACGCTTTGAAAAGACTTGCAAATACCATGTATGGAATTTATGGTTTTTCAAGATTTAGATGGTATTCTATGGAATGTGCAGAGTCAATTACTGCATGGGGAAGAGAATACATAAAAGAAACTATGAAAAAAGCTGAAGAATATGGGTTTAAAGCTATTTATGCTGATACTGATGGTTTTTATGCTAAATATGATCCAAAATAATATTTATTAAGTTAAAAATGAATTTAATTTGATTAAAAGAAATGATAAATAAAAAGGAGGTATTGTCTCATGGATAAAGATTATGAATTACTTAAAAAACGTGTGGTCGCTGAAAGTATGGATAAAAAAATGAGAAAAGAAAATAAGCAGTATAGAAAAAAAACAAAGCGTAAAAGTAAGATTTTCAAAGTTTTATTAATAATCATCATATTAATTCTTGGTGCTTGTGCTGGTGCTTTCTTAGTAGCTAATGATTTAATTGATAATGTCGATAATGAAAAATCATCAGAACATAGTGGTGATTATGTTCCAGATAATATTGAAAACAAGTTTATTGAAATATTTAACTTAGAAAATAATGGAGACTTTATTACTGAATTTAAAGATTTTCTGAAGAAATTATTAGGTAGGGAATAATTATTAAATATTTGTTGCTGCATTTACATTAACTGAAAAATGTTGGACTGATAACTATTTTATCCCTCGAGAAGCAGAAGACAAAACACTTTTGGAAAGATATGGTGGAAATAAAACTGTAGAAGATTATATTAAAAATAATAAATATGAAGTAGAATTATATTCAAAATACAAACATTATTATGGATATGTTTTTTATATTTGTAAAAAATATAAATATAGAAAAGTCATAAAAAGGGGGAAACATGACTAAAATAAAAACCAAATTAAATAGTGAAATAGTAAAAGAATATGGATTAAATGCAGGAGCTAGTGTAGTAGGCATAGCTACTTCTAAAGATTTTAGTTTAGCGCCAAAGTGTTTTAGACCTTCTAATGTATTAAAAGAATGTCTTTCTGTCATTGTTTTGGGGATTCCTTTCCCAAAAGAATCTTTAGAAAATTCCATTGAATATACCAAAATTCGGAATGAAATTGCCAAAAAAATGACTAATATGGCAAGAATGGTAGCAAAACAAATAAAAAAGGACGGATATGAAACAAAAGCCATAAGTAGCATGGGAGGTAAGTATATAGATGGGCATACTTTTGGTCATATATCCCTAAAACATGCAGCTGAACTTGCAGGATTAGGAACTATTACTCGAAACTATTTACTAACTAACCATCAATATGGAAATCTTCTTTGGTTCAGTGCTGTTCTCACTGATGCAGATCTGATTCCTGATGAAAAAACAAAATATGAAATTTGCAATAACTGTAACAAATGCATTGAAGCATGCCCTTCAGGATCATTAGATGATTTATCATCATTTGGAAAAAAAGGATGTTCCAAATATTATAAAATTGTGAATAGAAAATTAGAAATACAGTGTTTTTTATGTCGTACAGTATGTCCACACTGTTTTGGTATAAAAGACTGAAAATATAAATCATCAAACAAAAAAATAAAATAAAATAAATTTTTAATTAATAAATAGATAAAAATAAAGAAAAAAAATAATATATAATATCAAATGTTATTTATATCATCTAAATAAACAACATTATCACATATTTTATTTATTAATTCTTTATCATGGCTAACAACGAGCATTCCAATATTTCTTTTTTTAACAATATTAATTACTATATCCCATATCTGAACTTGTGTTACAGCATCAAGCATCGTAGTTATTTCATCGGCTATTAAAAATTGAGTGTTAGGTGAGAGAGCTCTTAATACTGAAAATCTTTGAAGTTCTCCTCCTGAAAGCTCATTAGGCCAACGATCAAACCAAGATTTCTGAATTCCAAACTCTTCAATAAGATTTTCATCTACACCCCAAGATTCAAAAAGAATATCCCTCATTTTCCATTTAGGATTCATTGTTTTCTCAGGGTGCTGAAATATTAGCTGAACTGGATTAAAACCTTTTTTTGGAATATTTAATCCATCAATAGTAACTTTTCCCTTAAATTTATTTTTATCAATATATCCAGCTAAAATTTTCGAAAGAGTAGATTTTCCACTTCCACTATTTCCAACAAGCCCTATAACTTCACCACTTTTAATAGATATGTTTAAATCCTTTAAAATCTCTTTATTATTCCTATATTTGAAGCTAATATTTTTTCCTTTTAATTCCATAATAAAACATCCATACTAATAATATTTTCATCCAGAATATTTTCTATGATCCCTATGACAACGTACTTTTTTTCCTCCCAGTTCATGAAGGTCTGGATTAATCTTCATACATATATCAGTTGGATTATCACAGCGATCATAATAAATACATCCTTCTTTAAGCTCACCATGAAGCGGTTGATGTCCTTTATTTAATACAAAACCATTTTGAGGTAATGCTTTGTATAATGCACGAGTATATGGATGTTTAAGGTTTTCACCATCTCCTGAAAACTCAGAAACATTAGCTATTTCTATAACATATCCAGAATAAAAGATAGCTATTTTATCAGCGACTTTTAAAGCAGCATTAATATCATGAGTAATAAGAAGAACTCCAATTCCATCATTTGCCATTTTTTTAATATTATTTAAAGTTTCTTCAATAGCTGCATCATCTAGACCAGGAGTTGGTTCATCTGCTATTACAAGTTTTGGATTTTGAAGAAGAGCTGTTGAAACAAGTACTCTCCTAGCCATTCCTCCAGATAATTGAAATGGATAAAGATCATCTACTTCTTCACCAAGACCATATTTTTCAAAGATATTTCTTTGTTTAAATTTTTTGTCTTTTTTATCTTTTTCATCTATTGTTTCACCAATAACTTGATCAGCTACTTTCATAAGAGGGTCTAAAAAATTAATTGATTGAGGAATAAGTGCAATTTCTTTTCCTCTAAGGTCTTCTTTAAGTTTTTGATCTAAATTTCTACCTTCAAATTTCATATTTCCTGTGAGATTTGCATTACTTGGAAGTATTCCCAGAATTGCATGGGCAAGAAGACTTTTTCCAGATCCACTTGAACCAAGAATAGCCACAACTTCTCCTTCAGATACATTTATTGTTAAATCACTGATAACTTTAAGTAAATTCTGCCTAAGTCCTCTAGTATATTGAAGAAATGAAATGGATATGTTGGATACAGATAAAATCTCATTTTCGTTAATATTTTCTTTTTTGCCTTTTTCTTTACTTTTTAATTCTTTAGATTCTTGTTCAATTCCTAGTGCATCTGAGGTATCTTTTTTAAATAAATTAATCATTTAATATCCTCCTTATTCATGTGCATTAGCTGGATCAAGTATTTTTTGTAAATTGTCTCCAATTAAATCAAATAAAAGCACAATGATTAAAAGTGAAACTCCTGGGAAGAAAGCTAACCACCAAGCTCCAGTAGCTAAATATTTCATAGATTCTGAAAGAATGATTCCAATAGCAGGTTCATGAGGTGAAAGACCAAATCCAAGGAATGTTACACTGGCTTCATGCATAATTGCATGTGGAAATATAAGAATAGTTCCAAGCACTACTTGAGTTAAAACCAATGGAAAAAGATGTTTTTTAGCTATCCAAAATTTAGATTTACCAAAATTTTTTGATAAATGAACATATTCAGATGTGTTAATTTGTTTAATTTCAGCTCTAAGAACCCTTGTTAGAGAAGTCCAATGAGTTATACCTACACCAATAATTACTCCAATAGCTCCCCCACCAAGAGCAATGGAAACTAAAATGATCAATAATAAGTGAGGGATAGAAGAAAATAAATCAACTAACCAGCTTACAAAACTATCTAAATATTTGTTCATACCAGATGAAAGTCCTAAGATAACAGCTACAATAGTACTGATTATAGATGCTAAAGCCCCTATCATTATACTAAGACCTAAACCTTTCATAGTTCGTGTAAACATGTCTCTTCCCATCCAATCAGTTCCAAAAAGATGTTCAAAAGAAGGAGGCAAATTTATAGAACTAAAATTAGTTGTTATATTACTCATATCAATAAATAAACTATTAATAACAATAGTTACCAACATTACAGCAGTAAGAACAACAATCAATATAGTTTTTGTTCTTAAATTCATTTTCAAATGAGAAAAATAGAATTTTTTCTTTTGAGTGTCCATTGGTTTATTCATTTGATTCACTCTCTCTGATTCGTGGATCAACAAATTTATATATAACATCAGCAATGGTATTTCCACAGAACACAAATATTGTAGAGAATATAACAATTCCTAAAAGAAGAGGAACATCACTTCTAAGACCTGCAGCTACTGCAGCTTGACCAATACCAGGATATGAAAATACTTGTTCAACAAGAACAGCCCCACCAAATAATTCACTAAATGAAAGGAATTGGAGAGTTATAGCAGGAATGAGGATATTTCTTATTCCATGTCTTTCGACAAGGCCCCAACCTTTTTCTCCTCTTGCTTTTGCAAAAACTATATAATCACTACTCATTACATTATTAAGCTTATCTCTTGTAAACATAGCTATTTGAGCTACACCAAGAATACTTAAAGCAGTTGCAGGAAGTATTAATCTAGCTAACCAATCCCAAAATGTAACATTTTCAGCTAAAACTCCTACAGGAACACCCAATCCCGTTGGGAACCATCCTAAGTAAACAGAAAAAACCATAAGCAGAAGAAGAGCTATCCAAAATGTCGGAGCTGAAAGAAGGACATAACAATATCCTTTGACAAATTTATCAATCCAACTACCCCTATACATTCCTGCCAATGTTCCAAGACTAAAACCTAATACTCCTGAAATAACCCATGAAGTAAACATCAAGACCAATGATGCTGTGAATCTCTCTCCAATAACATCAATAACAGGAATCCTATAAATAAGAGAGGTTCCAAAATCACCATGAAGGATATTCCAAAGCCAGTTCAAAGCTTTTTCCCACATTGGTTGACCAACACCCCAATATTCCTGTAATTTAGCTAATTGTTCACCACTTACAGCCATTTCACCAATATATGCTCGAACTGGATCAACTGGAGACATATCTACCAAAACAAAGCTAATAATAGCTACTGCTATAAGAAGTATAATCAAACGGACAAATTTATGGCCTAAAAAAATAGCTATTTTTTTATAATTAAACAACTCATCACCATTTTTATAAATTTAAATTATTTAAACTCAATAAAACAATTGATAAACTTATATTTCTATTATTCTGTTGAATTAATTCGTTTCCAATCATATATATCTCTTAAAATGTCGATTCCAGAGGTATTTCCATTAGGCCCCATATCTATAGTATTATCCTTCATATAAAGGAAATCAGATGTAACAACCCATAACCATGGAGCATCACCAGCTGGAGAAAATCCAGTTGAACCATCATATGAAGCTTTTTTCCAAAATTCATTGGAAGCAGATTGATCAATAGTGGTTAAAGCATCTTCTAGATATCCATCCACAATTGAATTATTATAAAGATTAGGATTCATATAATTATCATCTATTTCTTTACTGTGATATTGTAAATAAACAGACCTATATGGATTTGGTGAGCTTTGTTGATATAAAGCAGCAGAATTGTATTGATTTGCATATATCGAATCCCAGTCAGTACCTTCTAATTCTATCTCAATGCCTATATTTTTAGCATTTTCAGCTATGACTGTAGCTAAAGCTTGTCTTTGTTGATCTTCAGCAGCATAATAAAGTTTAAATGAAGCTTTTAATCCATTTTTTTCCAGAATACCATCACCATCTGTATCTTTCCAACCAGCTTCTTTAAGAATATTTTTCGCAGCAGTGATATTTGAATCATTTACTTTACCTTCAGGGTTACCATAATCCATTTTATCTACACCAGTTTGTTCAACTTCCCCATAACCATAGTAAACTTCATCCACAATTTTTTGTCTATCTATTCCAATATTGAGTGCTTTTCTAATAGAAGGATCGGCTGTAACATTGTTACCAACTACATCTCCTTTTTCTGTTTTAAGTCCTGTATCATTTAACATCGGAAAAGATATTCCTTGAGCTCTAGAAGACGGCATATTAATTAATGTATATCCTGAAATATTTTCTCTTGCTTGAGTGATATCAATTTGAGCAACATCTACATTACCTGATTTAACAGAAGCAAAGCTTGCATCTTCATCTAAAAATAATATAGTTATCTTTTTAAAATAAGGTTTTTTACCATAATAATCATCATTTATTTCAAAAATAGCTTGTTGATCTTTATCCCATTGGACAAATTTATAAGGTCCAGAGCCAATAGGATTAGAACCATAAGTTTGATTATTATAAGCATGTTCTGGAACAATTCCTAAATATCTTAAATCCCAGATAAAAGTAGATTGTGGTTTTTCTAATTCAAATTCAACTGTAGTGTTATTTAGTGCTGTAGCATTTTTAAGATTAGTCATATCAAGTTGAGAATCAGCACTATTTTTTACATTGTTGAATGTAAAAGCAACATCTTTTGCAGTGAGAGAAACACCATCAGTAAATTTAACATCATCTCGAATATTGACTGTCCATTTTAAACCATCTGAACTTACACTATAATCTGTAGCTAAATCATTGGTGAAATTTCCATCTGCCCCTGTTTTGAATAGTGTGCTTTGAACAAGAGGTTCAAAATTAGCATGCCCACATCCCCAATCTTTCAAAGGATCAAAACCATTTTTAAGTTCCATCAAATGAGAACCAGAAGTTACAATAAGTTCATCAGGATTCCGTTCTACTGAAGGATTACCCCAGAATATTGCTCCTGCAATAATCCCAATAATCACAGTAATGACTATAATTATTATATACTTTTTTTTCAAATTTTCACATCCATTATTTAAATAAATTGATAATAAATTTTATAATATGATAAAATACTTCATATTTTAAAATTATATAAATAAAAATCTTAGAAAACATTATTACTCTTTATAAGGGAATTTTAAAAAAAGTAATACTATTTTTTATTTTGTTAAGATTTTTTATTCATACCCATTAATTAAATAAAAGCAATATAAATACTTTTCTAAATAATCGTAATACTTTTTTATTTATATCGCCAAAAAAGTATTAATTAATAAATATATGTAAAAAAAGGACTATTTAGTAATAATTATTCAATATAAAAAAAATTTAATTAATATTTTTACAATACAAACATAATAACAATTTTAAAAAATATTAAAAATAATAAAAAATATTAATTTTATAAATTTTATTTATAAATTATTTATAAATAAATCTAATTTTTTATAATAAATCAAGAAAAATTATAACTTTTTACCATATAATTATATTAAATATATTAAAAGTTATCAATGATAATTGTTGTCAATGATAACAATTATATATTATGAAAAACAATATTAATTTATGCTTTATTTTATTATGAAATAAAGTAATATAAATTTCGAGTTTTAAAATGGAAAAAATTAAAGATATAAACTATATGAGTTATTATTTAAATTGCTATATTTTAATTCTTAATAAAGCTCATCAAGCATTCATAAGTCCTTATTTAAAAGAAAAGAATGTTAGTTACAATCAATATGAATTGATTTTACATATTTATCGTGATGAAGGTTCTATCCAAGGAAAGATAGCTTCATCTTGTGGAACTGATAAATGTGGAGCATCAAGATCACTTAGAATATTAGAAGATAAAAAGTTAATCATTAAAAAAATTGATGAAAATAATAGACGTTCTTACCAACTATTCTTAACAGAAAAAGGTAAAAAAGTAGTTGAAGATATAATTGAAAAAGAAATCCAATGGGAAAATTATATCTGTGAGAATTCTGACATTGAAAAAGAAAAACTTTTTAAAATATTAAATAAAGCCTGTATTAGTTCATTAAAATTACTAAAAAATGATTGAATGATAAAATGAGAGACATGAAATTCAAACCAATAACTTTATCAGATAAACCTATATTTGACGATTATTTTAATAAAACTGATTTCAATAATGCTGAAAAGAATTTTTCGAATCTTTTCATGTGGAGAAAGACATATGAATATGAATATGCAATAATTAACAATTGTTTGTGTATAAAAGGCAAATTAAGAGATAGTAAAAAACCATTTTGTCATTTTCCATATGGAGGGTGTAATATCAAAGATTCTTTATCTTTAATAAAAGAAATTTTTGAGAAAGAAGGAGAATCCTTAATTATTAAACCATTACTTCCTGAAATGAAAGAATGTTTAGAAAGAACTTTAGAAAATTTTACATTAATAGAAGATAGAGATTCATTTGATTATATTTATACTTCTAATAAATTAATTACATTATCAGGTTCTAAATTACGTAATAAACGTAGATGGCTTAAAAAATTTAGAGAAAATTATAATTATACTTATGAAGAAATTAATTCAAAAAATTTAATGGAAGCAAAAGAATTTACTATAAATATTATTAAAAATTCCAACAATGATAAAAATGAGATTATAGCTATGGAAGAAATGTTTGATAATCTATTTGAATTAAACATCAAAGGATGCATAATTAGAGTTGATGGTGAAATAGTTGGAGTATCTACTGGAGAAGAGTTAACTAAAGATACGGTCATTATACACTCAGAAAGAGCTAATACTAACTTTGAAGGAATATATAATTGTATTAATCAAGAATTTTGCGAAAAACAATGGGCAGATTACAAATTTATTAATCGTGAAGAAGATCTTGGAATCGAAGGTTTAAGACAAGCCAAATTAACCTATCGTCCTGATTTATTATTAACTAAATATATAGCTAAAATAGAGGCCCAATTATGACTTATGTTAATAAATTAGATGGAGATAGAATATTCTTAAGTTTAAGTCAAAAAGAAGATTTAAATTTATACAATGATTGGTTAAATGATTTTGAAATTAATTTAACATTTGGTAGAAGTCATATTGTTTTTAATGAGGAAGAACAAGCAAAATATATTGAAGATTATAATAATAGTAATGATAAATTTTTCTTTGTTATAGTAAAAAAAGGAAATGTTTCTGAAAAAGAGCAGGCTATTGGAATTGGATTACTATATGATGTAGATTTTGTCCATGGAAAAGCTACTTTAGGTCTTTTGTTAGATAAATCTTTCCAATCAAAAGGATATGGAAAAGAATCTGTTAATTTACTACTTAAATTTGCATTCAATATCTTAAATTTAAATAATGTTATGTTATATACTATTGATTTTAATGAGAAAGCCATAGCTATGTATGAAAGTTCTGGATTTAAAACAATTGGTCATCGAAGAGATGCATATCCTATAAATAATAAAGTTTATGACGAAGTATATATGGATATATTAAAAAAAGAATTTAATGAAAGAAACAATTCATAATATAATTAATATTGATAAAATATACAATATAATAGAAAAATAATAAAATATAGTAAAATATATATTTTATCATTATAGTTAATTATAATAAGTTTTTAACAATTTTGCTTAGCTTATTAGGCAGAAACAAGGAGAATCGAAATGAAACTAGATTTAGACCGTGTTAAAAAGTTTTTTATTAATGATAACTTTGCAAAAAGTGCAGGAATTAAAATTGAATCAATAAATGAAGATTTTGTAGAATGTAAAATGGAAATTGAAGATATTCACAGAAATGCAGTAGGAGGAGTTCATGGAGGAGCTATTTTCACTCTCGCTGATTTTACATTTGCAATACATTCTAATTTAGATAATTTACATGGGGCGGATGTAGGCAATACAGTTGGCCAATCATGTAATATATCCTATTTAAAAAGCACCAAGGGGAACTGGCTGATTGCAAAGTCAAAATGCATAAATAAAGGGAGAAATATCTCCGTATATCAAGTAAATATTACCGATGATCAAAATAATGTAATTGCAATAATGATTGGTAATGGATTTACTATAGCTAAAAAATAAACTAATAGAATAATAAAATACTTAAAAAAATTCAAAAACAAAAAATTCAAAAAAAATATTCAAAAAAAATATTCTAAATGAATTATTCAAAATAAACTAATAAAATAGAAATTAATAGAAAATTCTATTTAATAGATTCCAAAAATCTATCTCTTATTTCTTCAGGAGACATATCTATGATTGGAGAATCAGCATTTCCAGGATTTATTTTATAGTGGATAAAAATAGAATTCTTTTGATCATTTTTTAAAATATCTCTAAAATCAATATCTTTATAATTATAACAATTTTCAAACCCAATTCCTTTTGCTACTTCTAAAAGATCTATGTTTTGAGCATAAGTACATTGATTTCCTGTAGATCCATAACAACCATTATCAAAAACAATTAAAATCAAATTTTTAGGATTTTGATTGAATATTGTTACTAAGGATCCCATGTTCATCAAAACAGACCCATCACCATCAAAAACTATAACTTTTTCATTCTTATTTTCTTCATTATCTTTTGAAATAGCTAATCCCAATCCAATAGATGAAGCAAGCCCCATAGATCCTAGCATGTAAAAGTTTTTAGCCCTATCTTTTATTTGGTAAAGTTCTCTAGATGGAAATCCTATGTTACAAACAACAATTTCATTATTAACATACTCCATTATGTCTTTTATTCCATCAAAACGTTCCATCATAACAACCTCAATTCATAAGTAGATTATATTAAAAATTATAAAATTATAGAATTATAAAATTATAAAAAGATTTACCAATAATTAATATCCAATAGTATAGAAATAGGACTTTTTTCCTTAACTGATATTTTCCATGAATTAGATATTATATCTTTTGCATCAATACTATTCTTTGGATTAACATATTTTAGTTCCATTGCTTCTAAAACTTTTGGAGTAGCTTTACCCATAGGGACTTGTCCAATAATAGGTTCTCCTTCTGTTCCTCTGTGACTCATTATCATTACCAAAGGTAAAGAATATAACTGAAAAAGAGATCCTAAAGCATTTACACAATTTCCTAAACCGGAGTTTTGCATTAAAATAGCAGTTTTTTTACCTCCAAAGTAGGCACCAGCACATATTCCAAGTCCTTCTTCTTCTCTTGTAACTGGAACATGTGTGATTTCTTCATCATCATCAATTAGTTCAAGGATTTTCCCCAAATTAATACAAGGAACACTAACAATAAAATCTATTCCAGCTGATTTTAATCCTTGATATACTGCTTCACTACTGTCCACAAAATAACCTCAATAAATCAATTATATTAAATATATATTAGATATATATTAAATTTATTTAATAAATACATTTTAATTATTATATTTCATTTTAATAGATATTTTTAGATAATATTGCCATTAATCATGAAAAAATAAAATAAAATAAGCAATTAAAATAATAATAATTATAATAATTAATAAATAATGATTAAAAATTAATTAAAAAAATTTATAAATTAATTAGAAATATATTCCTTAAAATCAATTTCTAAATTTTCACAAATTTTGTTTAAATTAGCATAAAGCTTTTCATCAACTTTTAATCCAAATTTTTCATTTTTTGCTATGTTTTTTACTTCAAGATCGCCAGGAACAAATGTATCTCCACTTGCCCTTACTTGATCAACAAAATCTTCTGTTTCACTCTTAAATTGATCCATATCAACAAATTTAGAAGGATCTATAGCTATAAAAAGATCTCCTTTAGTACATTTTTTAGAATGATTAGCAGTTCCAGTAACCCCAATTCCACAAGCTGCATTTACTAAAGGTCCTGTCATTAATTCAATCATAAATGCAAGAGCATATCCTTTATGGGCACCGAAAGGCAATATTGAACCCTTTAAAGCCTCTGTAGGATCAGTTGTAGGATTACCTTCACTATCTAAAGCTACATTCTCAGGTATTTTTTCACCTTTTCTTTGCGCTTCTAATAGTTTACCTCTTGCTGAAGCAGAAGTAGCCATATCAACAGCAATATAAGTATCTTCTGCAGGAATACCAATAGCAATTGGATTAGTACCTATTATTGGATCTTTTGCCCCTAAAGGAGCGATTGCAGGATCCGTATTTGCTGTAACAACACCAATGACTCCATTTTTTATAGCTAAATCAGAATAAAAGCCTGTAACACCGAAATGGTTAGAATCATGAGTACCTACAGCAGCAATTCCAACCTTTTTAGCTTTTTCAATAGCTAACATCATAGCTTTATATGCTACTACCTGCCCAAAAAGATGATTACCATTTATTAAAGCCATTGCTTCAGTTTCTTTTTCTATTTTAATTTCTCCATCAGTTAAAATATTTCCACTTTCAATTCCATGAATGTATTGTGGAAATCTACCAATTCCATGAGAAGTAAAACCTTTTAAATCAGCATCTAAAGTAGCTTTAGCTACAATTCCAGCATCTTCTTCACTTAAACCTAATTTAGTCAAAATTTCTATTATAAGTGATTTTTCTTTTTCTGCTGTTAATATCATGACCACACCTTTTTAAATTTAATAATATTAATAATTTTTTAATAGTTTAAAAATAATTTTAATAGTTTTAAAAGTAATTTAAATTATTTAAAATATTTCCAATAAACATATGAATAAATTTATTTATTATTGGATATTTTAGTGATAATTAAATAATAATTGTAATTAATATATAATTAATATATAATTTCAGTATTTTCAAATGTCTTAATCTTGATTTCATTTGAATTAGAAGTTACTTTTCCAATCTTATAAGATTCACAATACTTATTTAAAGTATTTAATATTTTTTCAGTATCCTTTTCTTTAGCAACAACTACAAATCCAATTCCCATATTGAATACTTTATACATTTCTTCTAAAGGAACATTTTGATTATATATTAATTTGAATATTTCTTGAGGTTCAGGGAGATTATAAATATCAAAACCTACTTCTTTATTCAGTCTTTTAAGGTTAGTAAATCCTCCACCAGTAATATGAGCTAAACCTTTAATATCAAAGTCTTCTTTAAGTAAATTTACAATAGGTTCTACATATAATTCAGTTGGTCTTAATAATTCTTCACCAATTGTAATTTCAGAATTATCTAGAAGAGAATCAGTAACTTTAAACTTATGATTTTCAAGAAGAGCTTTTCTAGCTAAACTTAACCCATTGCTGTGAATACCACTACTTCTAATACCAATTAGTACATCATCTTCAACAATAGATTCTCCAGTTATAATTTTATCAATATCTACAAATCCAATTCCAGTTCCAGCTAAATCAAAATCATTAACAATTTCTGGAAGTGAAGCAGTTTCTCCACCTATGATAGCTATTTTAGATAGTTCTGCTCCTTCAGCAAGACCTTTAGCTATTTCTTCAGCGATTTCAGGATTAGGTTCCTCAACAGCTAAATAATCAACTAAAGCTATTGGTTCAGCACCCACGCACAGTATATCATTTACAACCATAGCTATACAATCAATTCCAACAGTATCATACTTTTCCATCATTTTAGCAACTAAAATTTTACTACCAACACCATCAGTACTCATTGCTATTGCACGATTACCCATTTTGACTAATGCAGCAAAATGTCCACTTTCAGTAATTATATCTCTGTATTTTAAAGTTGGTTTTAGTTTTTCTGCTAATTTTGCAACTGTAACTTCTTCAAGATTAATGTCAACACCAGATTCGGAATAGTTAACCATTTCCACACCATTTTTAAAATAAAATTTTTTAATCTATAGTTTAATCTTTCAAATATAATATCTAATCAAATACAATATCTAATAATATCTAATATAGTTATAATAATATATTCAAAATATTATTCAAATATTTTAAAACATAAATTTTATAATACAAATTTTTTATAGCATAAAATTATAACACTAATATCTATGTTTTTTATATTATTTATAATATTTATAATTATTATGCAATATTTATACACTATCTAATTTTTATAATATCAATATAATAATATTATTTTTATGTTATTATTGAATTCTAGTACATTCTAGGTTAAGAGGAGTTTTAGTTTCAATTTTATAACTTCTATGAACACTAGAAGCTAAATCCATAGTTTTATATGCGTCTCCGTGACACATGATAACTTTTTCAGGTCTTGGTGAAAGTTTTTTAACATATTCCATTAATTGACGTCTGTTAGAATGTCCACTGAAACCTTCAATAGTTTTAATCTCCATTTTAACATTATAAACTTTAGTTTTTCCTTCTTCTTTTAATGGAATTTCTTTCCAGCCTTTTTGGATTCTTCGTCCTAAAGAACCTTCAGATTGATATCCTACAAATATAAGAGTACTTTTTTCATCTTCACTTAACCATTTAAAGTATTCAACAGAATTTCCCCCAGTTAACATACCAGAAGTTGAAAGAATAATACAAGGCTCTCCTTCTACTAAGTCTTTTCTTTCATTGATATTTTGAACTTTATGGAAAGCTTCTGAAATAAATGGGTTTCTTCCCATATGGAATATTTGATCCCTAAGATCTTTACTTAAATATTCAGGTCTTGCAGTATGAATAGCTGTAGCTTCCCAAATCATCCCATCAATATAAATAGGCACTTCTTCAATCATTCCATGACGCATATATTCTTCTAGAACAATCATTAACTCTTGTGCCCTTCCTACAGCAAATACTGGGAGAAGAACTTTCCCTCCACGTTTAAGAGTTTTATAAATAGTTTTCATCATTTGCTTTTCAGCATTATTCCTAGAAGGTTGAACATCTTCATGACCACCATAAGTACTTTCCATAACAACAGTTTCTACTCTAGGGAATCTTACAGTAGCAGGTTCTAAAAGTCTACTTCTTTCATATTTGAAGTCTCCAGTATAAACCATATTATGCTGACCATCCCCAATATGCATATGAGCCATAGCTGAACCAAGAATATGTCCTGCATTGTGAAGGGTGAGACGTATATCAGGAGATATATCAGTTACTTCGCCATAATCAAGAGTTATTGTATGTTTTATACTTTTTTGAACGTGTTTTATGTTGAAAGGTAATGGATCATCTTCCCTATGTGCAATATCGATATGATCCATTTGTAATAAAGTCATAAGATCCCTAGTAGGTGTTGTACAATAGATAGGGCCCTCATAACCATAATGATAAAGATAAGGTAAAAATCCAGTATGATCCAAATGAGCATGAGAAACTACAACTGCATCAAGATCAGCTAATGAAAATTCAGGCACATTGAGAAAAGGATAAGCATTTTTTTCGTCACCTGCAACATTAACCCCACAATCAAGAAGTACTCGACTATTTGGAGTTTGAAGGAGCATACAAGATCTTCCTACTTCCCTAAATCCGCCCATGGAAGTTAATCTTGCCCATTCATTTTCATATTTAGATCCTTGATGAATCCTAGCACCAAGATCTTGAAGTATCTTCTTTCGCTCTTTACTATTGTGTTTAAGAGTGTTTCTAACCCTTTCAATAATTTCAGAAGATATTGGAGGAGTTCTTAGAATTTTTGGAGCCCAACCAGTATTTTTAACAATTTCTCTAGAAGTAACTCCATATTTTCCAATAACAAGACCAGGCTTTTTAGCTTCAATTATAACCTCACATGTAACTTCGTCAAATGAAATATTAGTAATTTTAGCTTCTTCTGGTACAATTTCATGTATTTTATCAATTGTTTTTTCAGGATCTAAAAGTACAGATTTATCAGAACGAATAATTATCCGTTTTCTTAAATCTTTAGCTAAATTTCTTATTAAATCGCCATTTTCAGTTATTATTTCAGGATTTTTAGTATAAATAACAACTTCCGGTCCTTCAAATTCGACTTTAGCTACCTGTACTCTTTCAGGCAATCTTTGTACAATTGTTTTTTTGATTTCTTCGAGAATTTCTGAAGTCATATAATCACTTTTGAAAAATAGATGTGTAAAAATCTTGGTTTAAACAATAATTATTTGATTTAACAAAATAGCCCTTGTGAAAATAGCTTAATTATATAATAATATTTTGTTTGCCCAAGTCTTTTCTATCACACATTAAATAAAATAAGTTTTAATAAATTTTTAAATAATTTCCATGATAATATCTAGTAATTTTTAATAATCTTTAATAATTTATAATAATTTATAATAATGTCTATTAATGTTTATTAAAGTCTAATAACTCTAATAATATCTAATGATTTTAAAATATTTTATAAAATAATCTCTAAATAAACTTAAATAATCTAAATAAATCTATATAAATCTATATAAGTCTAAATAAATCTAAATGAATTTAAATAGAAATAAATAAGAATAAATAAAAATAAAAAACTTTAAATAATTTTTTATTAATCATTTGATGATTTTAAAATAAATTTAAATAAATCTAAATAAATCTAAATAATATTCAATGGTAAAAAATTAAAATTAGCTAACTTAGCTAATTTCTTTTAATTTAGCTTCAACTTCTTCTTTTGATAACATTTCAAAGCCTTTATCTTTAGTAACAGTAGCTACTAAAATACCATTTCCAGAATAAGTATCACGTTCCATAGCTGATCTTATGGCCCTTACAGCCACATCGACACCTTCTTCAACAGTAATACCTTCTTTAACTCTGTCTTCTAATACACCATAAGAAAATGTAGAACCAGAACCAGTAGATATGAAAGAATCCTTAATCATGCCTCCTGCAGGGTCAAGGGAATAAATTGAAGCTCCTTCCTCATCCACTCCTCCAAGAAGAGTTTGAACATATAATGGGGAAGAATGTAAAATATTTGCAGCTAAAGCTGAAGCAGATTCAATACTAATAGTTTCTCCATTTCTCATTTTATATAAAGAAACTTCAGCACTAATAACTTTCATTAAACTTTGTGCATCTGCAACAGATCCTGCTATAGTGGCGGCAATATGATCATCAATTTTGAATATTTTTTCTGCGACTTTGTGAGCTATTAAATTTCCCATACTAGCTCTTCTTTCGCTTGCGAAGACAACTCCATCAGTACAAGTAATACCAACAGTTGTAGTTCCTTCTAATGTGTCTATTGTGTTTTTATCATTCATCTAACAACACCTCATGTGATATAGTAAATTTATAATAATAGTGAATAAATTATATATAATGAATTTCAGGAAAAGATCACCAATTAGATGATTTATATTATAATAATATTTAATTTATAATCATTACTGATGATTTATAATCATTACTAATTTATAATAGAATTCCAGAAAGCATTATTTGAATATTAAATTTAAATCAAATTTTAATAATAATAAAATGTTAAATATCATAAAAATTAGTATGATTCAATTAAAATCCATTAATTGCTTAAACAACAAAAATATTAAATTAGTGTTATTAATCACATTAATAATCAGAACTAATCATATTCTAATTTAACAATATATTGTCTAAGTATTATTATTATATGTTCTACAATATATATAATCTTTTCTATAACTTTATATTTTTTTCAAATAATTAACAAATTGTAGATATTAAAAAATATTAAACTAATTCTAAACAAAATCTAGTTAATATAAACAAATTAATCTAAATTTAAACAAATTTAAACAACATAGATTAAATTAATTAATAATTTTAATATCAAATCATCTAGCTCTGATTGAATCATAATTAGTCAAAAACTAGCATTGATAGTATTAAAGCATTTTGAAAGTTCTATTAAAGTATTATTAACTTAAATCATTCTAATTTTCACGATAATATTCTTTAATTCTAAATAAAGTTACAAAAACAATTTAAAATAAATATATTAAAACATATTCCAATTTATATTCTAATTTTTATAAATATTTATATTATATATAATTATTCAGTTTATTCTATATGATTTAATAATACTAATTTTGTACCTTCAACATAATAAACTTTACTATTGTTATAATAAAATATTAATCTTTATAAATAAATAATTCTGTTTATAAAAAATATAAAAATAAAAAAATATTGAAATATAAAGATATGAAAAAAATAATAAAAATTATAGAAAAAGAAAAATGTAACAAAAAATCTATAAATAATAATTATAACAAGATGTATTGATTATAAATCTTTATCCAGTTTATCAAATACAATTTTTGCAATTTCCTTCTTAGAACATTCTGAAATTTCAACAACATCATTATCCACTAAAATAACTTGATTAACATCAGAACCAAATCCGCATCCCCTTATGCTTACATCATTAGCAATGACTAAATCAGTTCCAACCTCTTCAATCTGTTTTTTAGCTAAATTTATCATCTTATCTTCATCTATATCATATTCTGCTTTAAATCCTACTAAAAATATATTAGGGTTTGTTTGTTTAATCTGTTTAATAATTTTTTCAGTAGGTTTAAATTCTAAAGATAGATCAATTGAAGAAGATATTTTATAGTTCTCTTTATTTATTGGAGCAAAATCAGATACAGCTGCTGTAGCAATGAAAATATCAAAATCATTAATAAGCTCTTTAGTTATATTATTCATTTCTTCACTAGATTCGACAAAATTAACATCAAAACACTTAGGTATTTTAACATCAACAGTACCTACTATTAATTTTACATCCATTCCTCGAATATAAGCCTCTTTAGCTAATTCTAATCCCATTTTTCCAGAAGATTTATTTGTTATGCCCCTAATTGGATCAATAGCCTCATAAGTTCCACCTAAACTTATCAAAATCTTTTTATTGGCTAATTTTGAAGGATCTTTTTCAATTTGATTTAAACTAATTATTCTTTTAGATTCTAATATTATATCTTCAATGCTTGGAAATTTAGCTTTTCCTTCTTCCATACGAGGTTTTACAAAATCAATTTTAGTTTCAGATTCCTCTAGTCTTATTTTCTCAATATTTTTTGAAATTGATTTATACATAGAATCATGCATAGAAGGAACAAATAAAATAGGAGTATCATGACCATGGGCAGTTATAAGAAGAGTGTTAATAAGATTATCGGCTATTTTATATGCAAATTTACTTATAACGTTAGCTGTTGCTGGAGCAACTAAAATCAAATCTGCTTTAGCATATTTAACATGTTCAATCTTTCCAGTAATATCCAATACTACATCTTGACCTGTTGCAAATTCCATAGAATTAGGATGAATAATTTTTGTTCCAGCATCACTCATGAAAGATTTTACATTGAATCCTTGCCTTTTAAGTTCTCTAGCTAACTTTATAGATTCTGTAGCAGCTATACTTCCAGTTACACATAATATAATGTCCATTTTTAAACCTACATTTACAAAATTTTATAAAAATAAAAAATAAAGAATATAATTAAGAAATTAAATGAAATAACTAAGGATATTAAGTTATTAAATCATTAAGTTATTCTAAAGTTCGCTAGAATAAAATTAAAATTTTTAACTTGACTCTGATATTCATTTTGAGGAGCTGTAAACAAAATAACATAAAGTTCATTATTATTCTCTATCCAAAGGGCCCTATGTTGTTTTACTGTTCCATTAGAGTTTTCAGTGTATAATGCTTCTAAAGCATTATAAGACCCAATAGATACATTACCTTGAGCAATTGGAGTAAAATTGGAATTAGAGAATAATTTTGTATATGTTTGATTAAAATAACTCTCTAAAGATGATGGAAGACTTCTTTTTTCAATATTTACATTAACATTACTATAACCGGTAGCTGGGTCCTTAGAGCTAGGATCTGCAACAGCAACTATTGAATCATTAGAAGCTGAATTTGCAACAACCCATGTTCCAGGATATTTAATAATTATTCCATTTTTAGCTAAAGTTTGAGGAGGTGTATCATTACCAGTACTATTATTATTGTTGCTATCAGTAATACACCCAGAAACAAATATAACAGCTAATATAATTAGAATGCCCAATATATATTTCTTCATTAATTCACCTTGTTATGAAAAGTCGTATCCAATAAAGACTTTATTTAGTTTAACCTTCTGTAGAGCCACCAGAACCACTACCAGAACCGCCATCAGAACCACTACCAGAACCTCCGCCAGAACCGCCATCAGAACCGCCATCAGAACCACTACCAGAACCACCATCAGAACCACCATCAGTTGTTCCATCACCCGTATCTGAATCTGTAGTATCAGTAGTTGTAGTACCTATACCCCCAGTATTTGAGTTAGATTGATCTCCACCACTATTTGTAGTAACATTTGAAGCATTAGCTAAAAAACTTGGAAATGCACTATCATCAATTAAAACAGTTGCACCTGGAACAGCAGATTGAGGTCCACCACTAAACAAGCCAAAGCTGATTCCTACTAAAAAAGCACCTATTAAACAAACGACTGCCAAAATAGCATATTTGCTCTTGTTTGATGATTCTGGAGCTGTTTGTACTTTTTTCTGTACTTTTGGCTTTACAATATATTTATCAACAAGATCTTTATCCTCTCTCCTACTTGCTTCAGCCATACTCCTTTGAGCAGCTTTAGAAGGAGTCTTTTGATTATTTTCCCGACCCTGCATGCTTCTTATTCTATTAGTAGCATCTAAATTAGCTAATCTATTAGAATATTCTTTAGACAAATATTTATACTTATCTTCAGAAATGTTTCCTGCTTGATAATCTTTTTTAAGCTCTTGCATGATTTTTAAAAGCTTTTGTTTATCTTGACTAATATTACCCACCTCTAGGCTTTAATAATCATTTATAACATGTTTATTAATTGTATATTTATTATTTACTAAATAGATTGAAATTAAACTGTAGTAAATGATTAAAAAATAATTCATTTATAATTTTATTACATTATAAATTTTAAAGATAATTTTAAAATTTATTGTTAAATTTGTGAAAATTTATTATTAAATTAAGTTAAAATTTATTATTAAATTTCATCATATAACTATATATAACATTGGTATTATGGTTTTTTTATATAATATAGTTTACTAATACATTAAAAAAATATAATTATAATTATTAATAATTTTTATTATTTATATTATTTATATTATATTAAATTATATTATCTTAAATTTTAATTTATTTATATCATATTAATTAATCAAATTATTTTTATATTATTTTTATAATTATCATAATATATTAGAATTATTAGAATTTTTATTAAAAATAACAGAATAATAAAAATAATATAAAAATATTTAATAAAAGTATAGAAAATTGAAAAAATATTAGAAATATTAGAATGTTAGAAATGTTAATCTTTGTTAAAATTAGCCATTGGATAAGATCCCAATATTTTCATAAAAGATGTCTTTTTTCTAAGAGTATCTAAAATATTTTTAATTTTTTCATCATTTTTATGTCCTTCTAAATCAACAAAAAATATATATTTTCCTAAACCTTCTTTGGATGGACGAGATTCAATTTTAGTTAAGTTAATACTATTTTTTGCAAATACTCCCAAAATTTCATATAAACCACCAGGATTATCATCAGAAAGTGAAAATAAAATAGAAGTTTTATCATGTCCAGTTATTCTAGATGGATTTTTAGACAATATAATGAATCTAGTTTGATTATTTTTAATATCTTGAATATTTTTATCAATAGGTTTTAATCCATATAATTCAGCAGCCTTTAAAGTTCCAATAGCTGCGACACCTTTTTGTCCTTTAATTGATTTAGCTGCAGCTGCAGTACTTAATGTAAAGTGAGTTTTCATATTGTGATTTTCTAAATAGTTTTGACACTGTGCCAGTGCTTGAGAATGAGAATAAACATCAATTATGTCACCAATATCCTCAGTATCATATATATCCTTATCTACAAGAAGGTTATGGCTAACAGGAATAATAATCTCTTTTTCAATATTAAGATCAATTTTATGAGCTAAAAGATCTAAAGTCAATCCAACCGGACCTTCAATAGAATTTTCAATAGGAACAATACCTTTTAAACACTCTCCTTCAACAACAGAATTCATGACAGAGGGAATAGAACAATAAGAGACTAATTCTCCTTCTAAAACTGATGCAGCTTCATGAGTAAAAGTTCCATTAGGCCCTAAAAATGCTATTTTAGAGTTTTTCTCATTATTTGATTTGATGCTTATAGTAAAACCTCACTTATTATTTAGAAATATATAATATATTTTATCATTTAATAAGATAAATAAAATATATTAGATTAAAGAATATATTGAGTATTATTAGAATATATTAAGGTATTAAAAATGCTAGGGATACTAGATAATATAAATCATATGTATAAATCATTTTATAGTAAAATATAGAGATTAATTATATATTGAATATAAATATTAAATATAAAATAAGCAAATAAAAGTATTAAATTGTTAAAAATAGAAATAGAATAGCTAAAAAGCTATTCTGCTAATTCTAAATCAACAATTAATCCTAGTAAATCAGATTGTGTTACAATACCAACAACATTATCATTTTCGTTTACAATAGGATATCCATTATAACCTGTTTCTAACATAGCATTAGCTATTTCAGCGACGGTAGAATTTACAGACAATGTTTTTACATTTTGAGACATTACTTCTTCTACAAAGATATTTTTTATTTGCGCTTGTTGATGATTTTCAGGAACATGTTTTCTAAAAGATATTAAAGCTCTAGCTATATCTTTAGATGTTAAAATACCTGCAAGTTCATTATTATCATTGATTAAAAGTCTACCAATATTAGAATCCATTATAACTCTTCTTGCATGAATTAATCTATCTTTAGCACCAACAGATATTATCTCACTACTCATAATTTCTTCGGCAAATATTTTTTCATATGCTTTTCCTTTACATATATCAATAAAATCAGATTTAGTAATTATTCCTACTAAATCACCATTAGAAATTACAGGTAAAGCCCCAATATTTTTTTCAAGAATCATTTTAGCTGTTTTATCAATTTTTTCTGTTTCATCAGCTATTATGACATCATTTACCATTACTGTTGAAACATGAAAATGAGAAGGAGCCATATTTCCATATTTAGAAGACCCTAATTTTGTAGCTATATCTTTTTCTGCTATTATTCCTACAAGTTCTTTTTCATGGTTTTCATTAGTGTTAATAACAGGTATTCTAGATATTTTATGTTTTTTCATTAATCGAAGAGCATCACAAATGTTTTGGTCTTTATCAATTGTTATTAGTTCTTCAGACATTAAATTTTTTATTTGCATTTAAATCACCAAAATAAGGTAGATCATTCTTTAATTCAAATTTTAATTACTCTTTACTATCTCTTTCTTTATTATTTTTTATTATTTTTAATATGATTTTAATATGATTTTATTTGCGGATAGCTTTTAGAATATCACTTTCAGTTAATATACCTAATAATTCCCCATTTTTAACAACAGGGACACCACCAATATCTTTTTCTCTGAAAATTTCACATAAATCGCCAAGTCGAGTTAATGGTTCTACAGTAGTAACATTTTCAGCCATTATTTCAGAAATTTTAGTATCTAAAATTTCGACACCACTATTAGATTCCATTTTGCTGAATAGTTTATTATCCCCTAAAAATTTTAAAACATCATTAGATGTTACAATTCCTTCTAATTCTTCAGTTTCACCATGAGCTGCTGTATCTTCCATAGCTTTACCCATTATAGGGACTCTTCTTAATTTATTTCTAACCATTATTTTGGACACCCCTTCAATAGGTGTTCCAGGAGTGGTAGTAATAACATTAGTAGTCATGTAATTTTCTACCAATTCATCAGTTAAAACTCCGGCCATTGCTAAAGTAAAATCTCTTTCAGTGATAATACCAATGACTTTATTATCTTCATCAACTATAGGAAGAGCTCCAATATCAGTTTCTAACATTAAGTCAATACAATCATTGATTGAATCTTTATTAGTCATGAACCGAACTTCACGAGTCATAATTTCTCTTACAGATTCATTTATAGCTGCTAAAAAATTATCATTGTATTTTTCTTCCACAATATTGAATTTGTCTCCCCCTCCTAAGAAATTCAAAATGTCCATAGCTGTTACTATTCCTAAAAGTTTTTCAGAACCGGGATCAGTGACTGGGAGTCTTCTAAACTTATGATTTACCATTACTTCAGCAACTTCAATAATAGTAGTGCTTGGAGGGACAGATATAACATCTTTATTGGCTAATGTCATTATGTCTCCTTCATGTTCTGAAACTCTGGTTTCATGTTCTATAGATCCACGACCCATAGATTTCCTTAAGTTTATGGCACTTTTATCTTTCATTTCTACACCTCTAGAGATATAATAAAAAAATGGTATAAACAAAAAATTCATTAATTAAAGACTTTCATATTCTTAATATATATTTAAGAATCTATATATTTTTCTATAAAAATGATAAAATATTATAATATTAACACATACTAGTATTAATTTTATTATAATTATTATCTAAGAAGTATACCTATTAAACAATTGACATTTATATAAAGAATTTTTGATTTAATGATTAATAATTAAATAGTACAATAAATTTTTGATTCAAAGATTAAATAATAAAATAATAAAATTTTACAAGAAAATTGCAATAAAACTTTTTACTCGATGTTTAAAAGTTTATGAGTCTGAGGAATGATTAAAACCTCCATATATTCTCCAATCACTTCTGAAAATGTAAATAACTTATTGCTTGAATTTTTCCATTGTTCAATAGGACTTACAGGTTGAATTACTATTGGAATACTATTATTTTTTACTTCTTCAGATAATCTTTTTGTTATTTTTCTTAAAACATTTAAATCAGTTGAAGGTGATACTACTAATTTACAATATAACTTTGTATTTTGTTGTATTAATAATTTTACTGAATCAAGTTCTTTTTCAAAAATACTCTCATAAGTATCTTTTCCAAAATGTTCAGATAACTTAATATCTAAAGAAACACAGTCCATTTTATTAATATTTCTAAATGAATTGGGTAAAGTTCCATTAGTTTCAATCATTATCTTAATATCAATTTTTTGGACCAATTGATTTATAAATTCTGAATATAAAAGAGGTTCTCCTCCAGTAAAAGAAATAGAGTGTAAATCTGGGGTTTTCAATCTTTCAATTTTTTCCAAAACTTCATCAACAGTCATTGAAATTCCGTTATCAGAAGATCTACTTTCAGGAGTATCACAATAATTACAGTCTAAATTACATCCTGCAAAACGTACAAAAATTTGTCGCCTCCCAATCCATAAACCTTCTCCTTGAAAGCTTGAAAAAATCTCAATAATAGGTGCTTTCATAAAATCATCCTCAATTCAATTCAATTAGTGCGCTTAAAAACTAAATTCTAAAAATTTAAAAAAATAAATTAAATAACTATGATTATTCTCTTTTAAAGAATGCTCCCTGACCTATTCCCTCGTTTACACATACAGAAACAAAATCAACTTCGTATCCTTTTTTTCTTAAATCTTCAAAAACAATGTTTGCAAAATATTGAGATAATTCTTCAGCAGAAGAATGTTTTAAAGGGAGAAGAACACAGTCTTCCATTGGGAATTTATATTCTTTATTCCCTACACTAAATTCAACATAATCATTATTGCAAAAATCAAGAACAGATAGTTCACTAGAATCGACGTAGTCTTCAGAATCAACATTTTTTTCAGAGTTAGAAATGCCTTTAAACATCATATTCTTATTATTAATAGGAATCAAAACCCGATGATCTAATTTTTTACATATTGATCTAACAACATTTTTAACATCTTTAAAATCAACTACAAATTCATATTCTCCAGATCTCTTTCCTTCAATTTCTACATCAACGAAGTATGAATGTCCATGTATAAACCCACATGAAGAGTGTACAGGTATGATATGAGCAGATGAAAATCTCAATCCTGCATTGATTCCATTAACTACTATTTTCATTATTTCACTCCTATTATTAGAATACTATTTTATGTTATTTATTAAATTACTTATATTCTGATTATATTCCACTTATATCATAATTATATCATAATTATATTAAAGTTATATTAAATTTATTATAATTATTATAATTATATACAATTTATATCCTAGTTATATCCTAGTTATATCCTAATTATATCCTATTCATACCATTATATGTTATTTATATATTATATTCTATTATCTATTAATTTTATATTATTATAATAAATTAGTTTTGCTTATATCTAGTTCGATATCATTTAATTCATTTATATAACTATCGACAATTGTATAGAGAAAATCAACTATATTATTTTCATTAAAATTATTATCTACATCAGAATTATTATTTAAATTATTATTTAACTCAAATAAACCTATAGCATCAACATCATCAGGAGTTCCATCACTGAAAATATTAATACCAAGATGAATTTTCATTGAACTAGGTGAAACCGTAGCTATAGAAACTGTAAGCTTCTTTAAAATATTAGAATCAGGATTATCAGGATTGTCAGAACAATCAGAAACAATATAAATATCATCCCCCTTTCTGACTGAAATAATACCTTTGTTAGATAATTCTTCTTTTAGAATCATTACTAACATTCTTTGGCGCATATAAGCCAATCGCAAGTTAGCTGGTTGTTGGTCAAAATGTTCTACAATGAAATGAAGCATTTTATCAGATTTAATTTCAATACCAATATCCTCAAAATCCTTGAGATTTTCTGGAAAAATGTTCATTGGACCAATCCAAGTTATTATACTTGAACCTTTTATTTCAAATGATTTAAAAGCCCATGATTGTTCAATCTGGCTGCCATCATATTCAAAACTTTCATCAATATGTTTATGAGTAATCAACATATAAATTCCACTATTATTTTTTAAAATTTTTAATAATAAGTTTATATAATATTAGTATAAGTCTAGTGCAATATTAGTATAATTTTTATTTACTAATTTTAATAAAGTATAATAATATATGAATCTAAACATTATTATAATTATTTAATATAAAATATAGTATAATATAGTGTATATTAATAATGTATATAATCAAATAATAATTTTATGAATATTATATTCTATATTCTATTCATAAAAAAATATAGTGAGATTATGAAAGTTCGTACAAGAGATTTCATCTATACAACAGATAATTTGTTTTTCGCATCTACAAATTATATTCATCCTGAAGATAGATTTATTTCATTTTTAAGATATATCCCTGATGAAAATGGAGACCGAACACAAAATGGAAAAAAATACTCTAAAGTTACATCAGAAGAAGCATATGATTACCTTAGGAAAAATCATCCAGAATACTTGTATTTTTGTGAAGTTAGTCAGGTTGAAATGATGGGAGTTCCACATAACAAAGTGAAAACAATTATTAAACCAGAAGAAAGACTAAATGAAATAATAAGGCAGGAAAAAGAAATACCTTCTGAAAATCCAATTATAAAGAAATTATTAAAAGTAGCGGATTTTTTCCATTATAAAGCAGGCATTAGCTATGATAATTTAGGAATTTCAGGATCTATTCTTCCAAATCTACAAAAAAACACAGTTTCCGATATAGATTTTGTAGTTTATGGTTTAAAAAATCATAGAAAAGCTATGGAAACCTTTAAAAAATTTAAAGATAGAGAAGTTGATATTGAAATAATATCTAAAAAGGATTCGGATGAAATAAAGAGTATAAATAAAATAACACTTAATTCTATACAAGATAGCTATTGGGAAAGAATTTACAATAAAAGAATGAAAGATTCTAGTTTAACAAAAGAAGAATTCTGCTGGTATGAAGATAGAAAAAATAATAGAGGAATTATAGATGGAACCCTGTTTGATATTCTAGCCACACGTAATTGGAATGAAATTGAAGGAAAATGGGGAGATACCCGTTATGAAGGAATAGGGATAGCTACAATAGAAGCTACAATAGAAGATGCAATTGCTTCTTTTGACAATCCAGCTACCTATAAAATTAAAGATTTAAATGTTCTTGAAGTAGATTCGGGAGATATAGATTTAATTGCTCAAATAAGTGAACTTGCATCATTTACACATACATATGCTGGAGAAGCTATTGAAGAAGAAAGAATAATAGCTAAAGGTAAAGTTGAAAAAGTTTTAAAGGATATTGATGGTGAAACTGAAGAAAGTTATAGATTAATTGTTGGAACAACTAGAGAATCTATAGATGAATTTATAAAGCTAAAAAATATTCCTATAAACAAAATTGTTTCTTAGTGTAACTTATAATCTCATATTATAAATTTTTGTTATACAAAAAAACTATAATTGATAAAAATATTAAATATAAAATAAATGAAAATAATTAATTATTGAAAATAAATTATATTGATTTTAAGATATTAAAATAATATAAATATATTAATATATAAAAATTATTTGATAATAGATTTAATAAAAGATTAAAAAGATTTAAAAAATTAATAAAAAATATATAAAAATATATAAAAATCAAAATTATCCAATTTAATTTTATATCTGAGGAGATTTAATGAATAAAAATGAAATAAACATCGGCCTTATCGGTTTTGGTACAATAGGTGCAGGAGTAGTTGAAATATTTAATAAAAACCAAGATATACTTTCTAAAAAATGTGGAAAACCTGTAAATCTTAAAAAAGTAGCAGATTTAGATATTACTACAGATAGAGGAGTAGAAGTAAAAGATGGACTTTTAACTACAGATGTTAATGATGTTTTAGAAAATGATGATATTGATATAGTCATTGAATTAGTTGGAGGATATGAACCTGCTAAAACATTTATATTAAAAGCTATGGAAAATAAAAAACATGTAGTTTCTGCAAATAAAGCATTAATAGCTAAGCATTGGGAAGAACTAATGGAAACAGCTGAGAAAAATAATGTTAGATTTTGTTTTGAAGCTAGTGTTGGAGGAGGAATACCAGTACTTCAACCACTTAATGAATGCCTAGCTGCAAACAAATTCGATTCTGTTTATGGAATAATGAATGGAACAGCCAATTACATACTTACAAAAATGACTGAAGAAGGTTCTGCATTTGAAGATGTTTTAAAAGAAGCTCAAGAAAAAGGTTATGCAGAAGCTGATCCAACATTTGATATAGAAGGACATGATACTGCTCAAAAGTTAATAGTACTTACTAAACTTGGATTTGGTGAGTATGTTCCTCAAGAAAAATTTTATGTTGAAGGCATTACTAAAGTAACTCCAGAAGATATAGAATTTGCTAAAAATGAATTAAATTATGTTATAAAATTATTAGGGATAGCTAAACAAACTAATAGAGGATTAGAAATTAGAGTTCATCCGACATTTTTGCCAAAAAAACATTTATTAGCTTCAGTCAATGATGTATTCAATGCAATATATATTGTAGGTGATTTTGTAGGGCCAGTTATGCTATATGGTCAAGGAGCTGGAAGAATGGCTACAGCAAGTGCAGTAGTGGGTGATTGTCTTGACATTGTATTCAATGAAGATAAAAGAATTAGCTATGGTCCAGTTGACTCACAAGTAAACTCAATCAAAAATATGAATGATGTTATATCAAAATATTATATTAGTTTAAAAGCTCTTGATAAACCAGGAGTCCTTAAAAATATTACTGAAATTTTAAATAAGAATGGAATTAGTGTTGAATCAATTACACAAAAAACTAGCTCAGAAAATGAGGCAGTTCCAATCATAATTGTTACCCATGAAACCAAAGAAGAAAATATTCAAAAGGCTATAAAAACAATAGATAATTCAGAATATGTTGAAGAAGAAAGTAAAATAATTAGAATATTAGAATAATTAATATTCATTATTATAATAATTTTTATTTTATTAAATCTTCTTATATTTCATATATTTCTTATTGATTCTTTATATACTCTTTATTTATTATTTATTTAATAATTTCCATCATTTTAATTTTCCTTAAATATTCTAATTATTAAAAAATCACTTTAATTTTTTTCTATTTTTTAAATCAGATTTTCTTTTTAATAATATTGATTTTTAATTCTATTTATTATTATAATTCTATTTATTAGCATCTAATTCTTATTAATCCATTTTTTTATATTTATGATTATTATTATAAAATATTATATTTCCAAATAAATTTTATTATTATAATTCAATTTAATTATATTAAATAAAATTATAAGAATGAAAACAATATTTATTATCAATATGAAGATAAAAATTCTATTTAATGAGAATTTTAACATTTAAAAGCAATATTTATCTGAAAAAAAGCTCAAGTATTTATTTTAGAAGTAATAATAAGATAATTGTTGGTAATAATAAAAAACTATATTCTAAAAATTATGGCTAACTTTCAATTCTTTAAAAAGGATTAATGAATTAAAAGAATTAGATAAATAGAGAATTAAAAAATGGAAAATGAAAAAATAAAGTAATAAAAAATGGATTAATAAAATAATTAGAAAATAAAAATGTTAAAATTAAAAAGAGGATTAAAATGATTAGTACATCTTCAATAAGAACCTATATGTTCTGTCCAATAAAATTATATCTCCAAAAAAGCCTTGATGAAACAATAAACAATGATATTCTTTTACACAAAACTATAAAAGAATTAAGAATCGATTTACATGATTTATTTCAAAGAAATTTGAGAAGAATTAAAAAAGAAATGACTTTGATTGAAATAGAAGAAAATTTAAGTAAAAATATAGAAGAATATATACAAAATTCAATTAATATATTAAAAAATAGTGAAAAAAAAGTATTAGAATTAAATAATATTGAAAATAAAGAAAATGTAGATTTATTTGAAAAAGAAGTTGAAAAAGAAATTGAAGAAATAGATAAAATAGAAGAGATGAAAATAGAAATCGAAGCTGAGGTATATTTTAACATAAAGATATTAGCTTTGAAAGCTCAAAAATCTATGGAATTAAATGATAAAGATGGAAGTCAGATAGCTGAGTTATTTTTTCCAACTTCTATGCATAGCTATTTAATGAGAGATAATCAGCTTGAAATTGTAGGAACTTGTGATAAAATTGAAATAATTGATGGAAAATATTATCCAATAAGTTTAAGATCATCAAAACCACCATTAAAAGGAACATGGGACGGAGATTCAATAGAATTAGTAGCAGCTGCATTATTAATAGAACAAGAGTTCGATACCGAGGTGTTCGTAGGATTTGTTGAATATTTAAAAATTGGTGATAGGAGACCTGTTATAATGGATGCAAATCTTAGAAAAGGACTTTTTAAAGTTTTAAAAGAAATAGATGATATCTTAAATGAAAAAATAGTTCCAGAAGTAAATAAAAATATGGAAAAATGTTTAAATTGTGATTATAATACTGTTTGTAATCAAGAAATAATATAAAAAAGACTTGATAAAATAAAAAATACCATATAGACAGATAAACTTAAATAGAGTAAAAAAACCTTAGAATAATACAAATAAAGATCTTGCTAATCTGAAAACAATTAATATATAATTTGAAAACATTCAAACAAAAAATAGCAAGTAAAAATAAATGATAATAATTAAGTATATGAAAAAACATAACATAACTATATTTATACTATGAAGTAGGTGTGAAAATGAAAGACGAAGAATTGATGAAAAAATGTGAATCCTGTGAACTAAACGAAGATAATGACTTGATAAGCAATTGTAAAGCAGTTTTATCCGACATAGATGAATGTAAATCAGAATTAGGACTATCAGATGAAGAAGCTGATACTTATCTTAAAATGGTTGAAAATTTAAAACCTCAAGATGTTTCCAAAGTTTTAGAATTAGCTCTTAAAATAAGAGAAAGCGGAAATATTAAAAACCCTGAAATTAAAAACGATGCAAGTAGATTAATCAGAGCTATTGAAATGAGTTAATGATAATTTATTGCATTTAACCTTTTACCCATATATAAATAAAACATAGAAGATTTAAAACTTCTATTATTCTTTTATTTTCTATTTATTATTTTTTATTTTTATTCTTTATTTTTAAATTTTTTACATAATTACTAATTTTAAATATTCATACCTGAATATCATATCTTTAAATATAAAATAATCTAATTATTGAATAATATATAATAGTTAAATAAAAAATAATAGAATAAATAGTAGAATAAATATAAAATAAAGATAATAATAAAAATTAAAATTACAAATTATAAATAAGCTATAAAATAATAATATAAAATAATAATACAAATAGAATAATATAAATAGAATAATACTATCTAAAATTTATTTTTTTTCAATTTTTTAATATCAAAAATAGCTGTATCAGCAATAGCCATCACAGCCATTACTCCAGCTTGAATTGGATCAGATACAATAAGATCAGCTATTTCAGTCACTCCACCAGGCATGTTGAGACTTATAACAATTAAATTTTGCTTATTTTTTACATCAGATATAGCATCAACAATTTTTCCACCCATTAAAGATCCTGCAAGAACAAGAACACTTACTCTCGGAAGTCTAGATAAGGCATCAACTGCTTCAGCTATATCATCTTCACCAACTAATGGAGTTGTATCAACGCTTATTCTTTCTCCACGGATATTATGGCGGTCAGCTTCTGTTATGGCACCCATTGCAACTTGAGAAACTTGAGCTCCACCACCAAAAATAATAACTCTTTTTCCATAGATATCATTAAGAGACCCATGAACTTCCACAGACTGAACAGCTTCAATAGATTCAATATCATTAATCAATGAATCAATATTACCTGTATTTTCAAGCTCTAGATTAATAAAACCAACATCATTTTTTTCTATGAAAAGATGAGTATAACTAATATTAATACCATAAGAAGATATTAAATTAGTTATTTCGTCTAGGACTCCTTTTTCCTCTAAACTTTTAATTGTTATAGCTGTATTTGGCATTTAAATCATCTAATAAGATATAATATAAAATAAAATTAACCATTAAATAATATGGGAATATAATATGAGTATATTAATTACTGCAAATATTAATACATAATATAAAATATTATACTAATGTTAATAGTAATATTATACAAACATTGAATTAATACTAATATTAACGACAACATCACAGTAATAATATATATTTATAATATCTATTAAACATTTTCTGCTTTTATCAAATCTAAATCAGCTTTTGCTTTTTTAAATAAAGAAAGAAAACTATCATCATCTTTAACTAAGATAACATCTAAACCTAAATTTTTATGTTCTTCAATCCATTCTTCATTAAATACAGGAATTTCCGCTTTAATTGGTTCAGATGTTTTATTAACCAAAATAACATTCCTATAAGGGAAATTTCGCTCTACAATATAGCCCCCAAGGCTTACAATATGATGAGCTCTTACCACAAATTTCAATATAATCACCACAAATTTAAATTCTTTAACTTTCACTTAGTTATTGATTATAAATATTTTAAATAAATTTACTAAATCTTTAGATATAATAATTATATACAAATTATAATAATCCAATAGCAATAGCTAAAACACCTAATAGAGATGTCGCGATTACAACAGGATAAAATTGTCTATATGTAAATACTGGAGAAAAAGCACTCATTATTCCCATCAAAATTGGGAAAATAATAGCTACAGCTATATTGACCAATATTCCCCAAGATAAAATATTTGGAGGAATACCAATGAATAAAACTGAAAACAATGCCCCAAGAGTAAACATTAAAAATCCTCTTGTAATATAAACAAAAGAACGATATTTAGAAGCATATTCCATATAAGGACCTTCAATAACATCAGCTTTAGATTTTAGTATATTAAAAGGATATTCATTAAGAAGAATCATGTAGCCAATGAAAAAAACAATAGCTCCAATAGCTCCAGCTACAGTGAGAATAAAAGGACCATGAATATGCTGATAATTTACAATATCACTAAGAAAAATACTTCCAGTAATAGCTACTGGTATAAAAATTGCTAAATATAATGGAAAAGAACCAAAAGCTATCATTCTAAAAGCACGATTTGAACTTAAATCTTCAAGATAAGATCTTTCAGCATTTGGATATGCAGCTCCTTTAGCTAAATCGGGAAAAGGGAGTCCAAGAGACATAATAGATTTAGAGAGAGATCCCATTAAAACATAAGCTACTTCTTCTACTTTTAAAAATCCTATAATAGCTATTATACTAGTTAATGCTCCAAAAAAATACATTTGAGGAGTTAAAGCCAATAAAATCAAAATTACAATAATGAAACAAACAATTGGCAATGATTTATAGAGACCAGGTACTGGAGAATTAGGAGATATATTTTCCTTAAAGAAAAACTTTATAGGAGCCATAATTCCAGGACTAGTAACAGGAGGTCCAACTCTTTGCTGAATCCTCGCTTGAATATATTTTCTTTCAATTCCAGGAAGAAGACTTCCTATGATTAGGGCTAAAACCAATGTACCAATCACTGCTAAAATTGAATATATAATTGTGATAGTTGACATTTTATTTCCTCTTTTATTTAATCATCTAAATTTTATTAAATATTTTATCAATATTTTATCAATACAAATTTTATCAATATAAATTCTAATAATTTTTATAAAAATTACTTTAAACATTACTTGGACATATAATTTCTTTGTTATATTAAATCTTAATTACCTTAATAGCTCTATCTGTACAAGTAAAACATGGATCACACTGAACAATACACAATTGTGCATCAGTTACATGGTCACCAATACATGCAGTTTGCATAGCTCCAATATTAGACATAGACGGAGTTCTAATTACACTTCCTCTTACTCTACCATCTTCAATAGCATAAGAATGATATAAAGTTCCTCTTGGAACCTCAATATAACTTTTAGTTATGTCACAATCAAACATTTCCCAAGATCTATTTACTATAGGGCCTTTAGGAAGATTTTTAATAGCTTGACGAATAATATTAATAGATTCTGGGATTTCAAGAACTCTCATCAAAATATTAGATTTTACATCCCCATCATCCATAGTTACAACATTAAAATCAAAATCATCGTATTCTTTCATTGTAGTTCTCAAATCTTGAGCTATTCCAGTAGCTCTAAGTGTAGGACCTGTAACTTCAAGAGCTTTAGCTTGCTTTTGAGTTATTACGCCTATTCCCTCAATCCTACTCATAACAATAGGATCAGATGCAAATCTATCTGCAAAATCATTTATTCCTTTTTCAAGAGCATTCATTCCTTCAGCTATTTTTTGGATTCTCATTTCATCAAGTTCACACCTTGGCCTTACTCCTCCAATAATAGAAGCACCATATTGAACACGATTTCCTCCAATCATACGAAGTAATTCCATTACAGTTTCTCTGAGATAGAAAGCCCTCATAGAAAAGGTTTCATGGCCTAAAACTTCACTTCCGTGAGCAAGATAAAGACTATGACTATGTAAACGTTCCAATTCTTCAACAATAACTCTTATATAATTAGCACGTTCTGAAATTTCAATTCCAAGACCTTTTTCTGCAGTTAAAACAGAATTCCAAATGTGTGCATTAGAACATATTCCACAAACTTTCTCTGTAAGAGCATTTGCTTTTTCTACAGGAAGACCTTCCATTATTCTTTCAATTCCACGATGGTTCACACCAATTGTGATTTCTGCATCTTTTACAATTTCATCTTCAACAAAAAGCCTAACTCTATATGGTTCTAAAGCAGCAGGATGGACTGTTCCCATTGCAACCTCAGTTTCTATTACTTCCTGCTTTTTTGGTCTGTTTTCATTTTTCATTATATCCCATTAATCATAATAATTGAAAAATATCTTTAAGATATTTTTATAAAATTTTAAATTTCTAAATTTCTTATAATATTTTAAAAGATTTATAATAATCTTCAAATAATATTTAATCTGCTTCTAATAATTTAGGGAGTGCAGCTACAACTCCAGAAAGAATATCTTCTGGCCTAACAGCACAACCAGGTACTTTTGCATCGACTGGGATGATATTTTCAACTGGTCCCATAATTTCTTCAGATGGAATATCTCCATGAATATTTTTATAGACACCACCCATTAAAGCACATGCTCCTGCAGCTACAACAGCTTTAGGTTCTGGAATTGCCTCATAAATCTTCTTTAGAGGTTCTTCATTAAATTTAGTTACTGGACCTGTAACAACTAAAACATCTGCTTCACGAGGATTCCATGTTAAAAAAACCTTATATTGCTCAGCATCAAATTTAGGTGAAAGAACACAGTTGACAATCTCAATATCGCAACCATTACATCCTCCAGTATATACTAACATTAAATGGACAGCTCTTGCCCTTGAAAATGACTTAAGGCTCATTAAATCCCTCATATTATATATCTATATTATTTTGTATTATACAGTTGTTAATTTATTTTAATTATTATTATGTTAAGTATTTATATCAAATTAAGTTAATTATCTATTCAATTTATGTAATTTTTCAAGTTTATTTTCATCAGTATTTTTCAATACAGTTTTATCAGATAAATATTGAGAAATAAAAGAAAGTTTATCCTCAGAAATCTTAAATGGTTTATTCATATTTTCTTCAAGATTTATTTCTACTTCACCAACATCATTAGGATGTATAGTAGCTTTTTCACCGAATAATGCATAAACTGGACAAAAATCATGACAATGATAACAGAAAACACATTTTTCACTATTAAGATTTGGAACTTGAGTTTTAGTCCAACCATCCATCAATACTTCAGGTTCATCTAAATCAACCATAGTAACTGCATTAGTCGGACATACATTAGCACAACCAGAACAACCAATACAAGCATCAGTAGCTACCTTATTTTTTGGTTTGATTTTCCCTCCTAAAATAGCTTCACGCATTTCCATATCAGTTACTCTATTAGAAGCGAAAAAAATCTTTTTAAAGTTTCCAAAAGCTCCTTCTAACATTATTCTTATTAAATTTTTCATTTAAACACCATAAGTGTGATTGTAAATTACTACAATTAATATTGTCTATAATTATTAATATAATTATTCAATATATGTTACTATAAATCATTAGGAAGTATTATCATTAATTTTATCATTCAATTCTTCAAATTCTCTCTCAAATATAAATGCTTTTGCAGGACAAGCATTACGACAAGCACCACAATATATACATTTATTTTCATCAACAACCATCATGCCGATGTCTTCACGATCGATAATTGCATCTTCAGGACATATTCTATAACATAATTTACAATTCATACATAGTTTATTATCTATTAAGTTGAAACCACTAGTTATGCGTTTTTTAGCCATAGTAGTTTTAGGAATAGCATCTACAGGACAATGGATTCCACAAGTTTCGCATAAAATACATTTATCCTTATCAACTTCTATAGTACCTCTTTTTAATGTGATTGCATCTTTTGGACAAAGTTCACTGCATATTCCACAAGATATACAATCTTCAGAAACTGATCCATCCCATTTAACTGTGATAAAGCTGCGTGCATGTTGTCTGTCACATACTTTCACACATTTACCACAAGATACACAATAACCAACAAGTCCAGTATCATTTTCTTCATCTTCTCTTAATGTAGAAACTGGACATCCATTAATTGCTCTTTGATTTAGTTTTTCAGATTCAACTTCAACTTTCAACAATTCTTTAGCTAATGCCATATCATCAGCTACACCAATATCATCAAGTTTAGAATTATTATCATCAAATGCATCATCTAGAATATTATCAAGAATTTTATTATCATAATCATTATTGTCTAGTTCATTAATAGCTACTTTCAAATCAATGGAAGGATCATATCGCATTTTTCCATCAATTTGTTTTAATGCACCAGTACTACTATTATCAGCACACAAACCACAGTTAAGACAAGAAATAATTGAACCAGTAATTTCTTCATCAGATTTAATAATATTGACTTCAAAATTATCTGCTTCGATTGCTCCATTAGGGCAATTTTTAAGACAATTTAAGCATAAAACACATTTATCATGATCAATAACCCCATTTTCTATAGCATCAGCAGGACAAACATCAACACAAATTCTACACTGAGTACAAACACCAGCTTGATCAGTGCTTACATTAATAGCTTTTGTAGGACAATAATATTCACACCTTCCACATAAAATACACTCTTCATAATCAGTTCCAACACAATTTCTTTTAACTTCTGTTTTTACAGCTTTAGATTCTCGAAGAGTAGGAATAGCTAAATTAAGAGATTTTAAGAAATTCAATTGTTTTTCTTCAATTAAGTCAAAACCATCAATTCTAGCATCAATTGGACATGCATCTATACATATTCCACATCTAGCACAAATACCTTTAGTTACACCATCTTCAATATGGATACTGTTAACTGGACAAGTGTATTCACAAACTCCACAGGCATTACATTTAGCTCTGTCAACTACATATCCCCCATATCTATTTTTGAATATTGCTTGATTTGGGCAAGCTTCAAAACACGCCCCACAAGTAATACAACTAAAAGCTTTACCATTGATAAGGCGAATAGCTTCGGTAGGGCATATTTTAACACACTCCCCGATTCCTTCGCATTTATTTGTTGATAAAAACATGATTTTAACTTCCTATTATCTTAAATCTTTCAAATAATGAATATTTTATTATTTATAAATTAGTATTATAAATTATTATAAATTAATTCTCTTTATAAATTAATTTTGATTAATTATTATTTCTATGATAAATTTTTGTAAGTATATTACCTACTATTAAACCTATTGCTCCAGATAAGAACGATGTAGATATTGGGACATCGTCGAAAAATGGATATGGTCCAGATTGCCATGCAATTACAATAGCTACAATGAGTATAGTAATATAAGATCCAAGAGTAAAGCTAATACCACTTCCAGGAATATCTCTAATTCGTATTCCTACAATAAACCCTATTAAAAATCCAAATATTACTGGTCCCAAATATAACATAGTTTAATCTCCTGCTCCATCATCACTAACATTATCCTTATCATCATTATCATCATTAGTAATATGATCTTTAACTTTATCAAATTGCGAAAATGCAATTACAACAGCACTCAAACCTACAAATACTTTTAAACCAACTAAAATATTAAAGTAAGGAACTATTCCTGCGTTGGTTGGATCTGGATAATGGAATATATTAACTAAATACTGAGGAAGCAATCCATAAAAGTCTGTACCTACGTTATAAAGGAAGAATCCTGAAGCAAATAAACCAACCAATCCAAGGCTAATGTATCCAAGAGCACCAATACTTTCAATTGCAGATATGAAATCGTGGGAAAAATGAATAGGACTGTATTCAAGGCCATAAACAATTATACACAATATAACTCCACCAGCTATCATGGCCCCTCCTTGGAAACCACCACCCGGAGTAATATGCCCCCCTAAAATAGTCATTATTCCCAAACAAACAAGTACAAATGCAGTTGGAAAGGCAAATAACTTAAGAATAGGATTCATTGTTTTTCCTCCTCATTAGTAATATTTTCATTTTCATTTTTAGTAATACCCACATCCTCATCAGTATCTCCATCAACCAAACCTCTTCCAAATATCAAGAGAACAACAATTACTGCAGTAACTAATATTAATGATTCACCAAGAGTATCATAACCTCTCCAATCAAATACTACTAAAGTTATCATATTAGGTTCAATAGAAGTACCTAAATAATTGTAAATTTTACTAATACCGGGATCAATAATCTTACTAAATCCAAACATAACATCGAATAATGTTATAGAGAAGAGAGCTGTGGCTATTGACAATATAAGAGTTCTAGTTCCTTTATGTTCATTAGATTTATTATCATTAGACATGTCTAGTCCCCCAGTAAATTACTGTTATTAGTATACCTAAGGTAAGAATAGCATAAAATGCCATTTTATCTAAAGAATCACTTTGTTCTCTTTTTAGTTTTGGAATTAAAGGCATATTTGTGACTAAAAATAAGCCAATTGCCAAAACCAGTATTATGGTTAATAAAATACTAATACGCCTAAGTAATATTATTGCAATAAGAAGAGTTGAAATAAGAGTTAATTCTGCAGCTAAAGCTGATGAAACAGACTCATTAGTAGCTAAATCTTCTTTTAGCCTTTCTTTAATATTTGTAACATTTTTAAAGGAATTTATTATTTTTTCATATAAACCCATCTAAATCAACCCCATTGCAAATTGTGAAATGCTGTCTGTAGCTAAATGTGGGAAAAGTCCCAATATAATACACAATATCAATAATACAGTTATTGCAAAAACTGATGATTTTGGAATTGGTTTATCCAATATTTTCAAATCATTTGGTTTTGGTTTTAAATAAATTGAATGGAATGCTTTTACAAAAACCATGAATGTTACAATACTTACTAAAACAGCAATGATTGATATTTCAGGAAATCCTGAATTTAAAGATGCTTGAATAATCATTAATTTACTTTGGAATCCATTTAAAGGAGGAACACCAGCCATGGCTAATCCACCTATTAATACCATTATCGCTACTATTGGGTTGTTTACAATCAATCCCCCAAGTTTATTAGTGTCTGACGTTTTAGTAAGATATAATACAGTTCCTAATCCAATGAATAATAATGCAGTTACTATTAATTCATTGACTGCTTGGAAAAGACCCGCTGTTATTGAAAATTGAGTTCCAAGAGCAAATCCAAGTAAAATAAAACCAAGCTCACCTAAAGCTAAAAATCCAAGCATTCTCCTAAAGTCAGTTTGCATAATAGCCATCGTGACACCTAAAATCATTGCAGCTAATGAAAATAGTAATAACAATGTGTGGAAGAATGGTAAATAGGAAAATATTCTAAATATTGCTATTCCAATACCTATAAATGTTATTACAGTAAAGGCTTGAAGTAATGCTGCAGAGTTTGGAAGAGCTTTACTATAAATTCCTGATTTAATAGTGTGAAATGGAGGTAAACCTGATGCATACAGCCAACCAAAGAATATTAAACCAAAAGCAAATATTAATGCTGGTGAAAATGGATTAACCAAATTATGAGAAATTGCATAAACAATATCAGTTATATTTACACTACCTATTACCCCTAGGACAAATCCTATACCTAAAAGCATCAATGGGCCACCAATAGACCCTAAGATCAAATATTTAAGGGCCATTTGGTAATTATTATCTGATTTTGAAGTTAAAATAATTCCAACTTGAGTTAAAGCAGCTATCTCAAAGAAAACATATATATTAAAAATATCATCAGAAAGAAGTATTGCAGTAACTGCAGCTGTTCCCATGAACATTAAAAACATTAAAGGTCCTGAAACCTTTTTGTTTTGATTTAATGATGTGAAAATTGCAAAAAATGCTACAATTCCCAATATAAATATAAATAATTTCTGGAAAGCTTCAAATGAATATGTAATAGCTGGATGGAAAGTAGCTAAAGTAGAATTAGCAATTGACGCTGGAAGTGTACTTAATAATGTTGGGTCAGTTATTAAAGGTGCATGTCCACCAAAATAGTGTAAACCATAGTTTGCAATTAAAGGAATGATTGGTATAGCAATAGCTACTATAATAGCAATTATTTTTACAGTTCTATCTTTTTTATGGAAAAGATTAAGAAGTAGTGCACAAATTAATGGAATGACTACCATCAAAGGAATTAGTTCATTCATTATTATCACCTAACAATACTGATGCACTTAATGTACCATGTTTCCTATATAAAATCATAGCTATAGCTAACATTACAGCTAATGTACTTGCTCCAATAACAATACTTGTGAGAACTAAAGCTTGAGGTAAAGGATAAGCAGAATTTGCTGCAAACCAATTTTGTGTCATACCAGGCATTATAATTGGAACAACTCCACCAGCTTTGTAACCAAGAGTTATAATAAATAAATTAGCTCCTTCTTCAATAAAAGCTATTCCAATAATCTTTTTTATAATATTATCCAAAAATATAGCTGCATAAAGACCAACAACAATAAAAGCAGCTGAAGTGAGCAGTGCTAAAAGTTGAGTATCTGTTAGAAAATTCATCAAATCAATCATGATTCATCAGTCCTTTGAGTTTTATATACAGCAAGAGCTAAAAATACTGGAACAATGGCTGCACCAACAATAGCTTGAGTTAAAGCTACATCTGGAGCTAATAAAAATTGAAAAAGAAAAGCTACAGATGCTCCATTGATTCCAGTTAAAATAGCGGCTTTAAGTAAGTCTCTCTGCATAACTGCAAGAATACATCCTAGAACTGCAATAATCATTACTACAATTTCAATCATGCTTTTCTCCTCCTTCCTCATCTTTATTTCTATTATCCATATTATTATCTTTATTGTTGCTATTGTCGTTATTGTCGTTATTGTCGTTATATTCTTTATTATCGTTATCAATAGCATTAATGTCTTTGTTATATTTATTGTCTTTATATTTACTTAAATTGCTATTTTCAATATCATCAGTAGTAACTTCTTTAATAACAACATCACGTTTATCAGAAATAAGACCTTTAAATTCTTCAGATTTAGTATAAGATACAATATTAGACTTAAATTCAGCATCAATCTTTGTATTATTATTAAGAGCTAATTCTGTATATAAATTATCATTTACTCTACCTGTAAGTTCATCATTAGTTTCATACTTACGATCATCTTCACCAAAATAATAAGCATTAGCCATTGCATGAGCTACAAATGGAGCTAATATAAAGTAAAGTCCTGCAAGAAGATATTGGCCCAAACCAATCATAGCCAGTACACATGCAATATCAACCATTCCCAACATGTGAATCCTTACATATATTACTTTCTCCATACCATCATCAAGACGAAGTATTCCAAAAGCAGTTATCAATATTATAATAGCTGCAATAATAAGACAAATTGATTGAATAATTTCTATAGCAAAACCAAGCATATTATTCCCTCCTTAATACTATTGCAAAAGCTATTGTACCTATAACACCTAAAAGAAGCAATGCTAAAGCTATATCTTTAGTAAAATCAATAGAATACAAATCTCCTGCTATTAAAAGGAGTACAGCAGTAGCTAAAGAAAATGTAGAGCATCCAATAAGCCCCATAGCTATTGTCCTATGAGTAAGTATCCTAACAGAAGCGAACATGAATATTACAAGTGCTACTATTAAAATATATTTTGAAATCAACAGTACATCCATTGTTATCACATTTTACATGATTTAAGAAAATTTAAACGACAAATTTACATTAATTATACTGATTATTAAATTATATTAAATTATTTATATATTAAATTATTAAATAATAATTTTGAATTATAATTTTGAATTTATTTCATTCTAACATTTTTTTAATATAAGGCTCAAATGGAATAACATCCTTGACATCTCTTGGTGCTATAATAGCTACTTTAAGCAACTGATTTTCACTATCTACATCTATTGTTAATGTTCCAGGAGTAAGTGTAATACTGTTAGCTAATATTGTCTGTGATACTGGACGTTTGAGGTCTGTTTTAATGTCAATGACTATCGGGTCAATAGTTTTCCCACCTTTAACAGCCCTAACAGCAGTATCAATAGTTGCAAGTATTATCTCCTTTATAAGTACTATAAAGTAAGATATTCCATAATAAATTCGAGTTAAGAACATTTTAAAGAATCTCCATTTGTTAAATCAATGCAAAGCAAGATTATTTTTGATATTTATAGATATGCTTATACATTAACTTAAAATTATATTAATTAGTTTTCCATAAGTTAATTTCTATTTATTTCTATAATTAATTATAATATAAAAACATGAAAAATTATTAACATATAATTTAATCATGATTATTAATTAAGATTATCATGATTATTTATTATAAATCTTTCTATATTCATCAATATATGAAAGATAAAAATGGATAAAAATTAATTATAAAACATTATTATAAAATAATTTTTTACTATTATGTGATATTAATTAAGCAAATATCAAATTCCAATTCAAAATAGCTAATATAGTAAAAAATAGTATTGAAATTAATACTAATGAAAGCAATGCGAACTTTTTATGAAATTTTTTTGAAGAAAATGGAGCAAATAGCTTTATTCCTGCAGGAGTTAATGCATCAAGAATTAAATGACTGAAAAATCCTAGAAATAATGGTAAAAATATAAATATGGCAATCATATAATATTTATAGTTAAAAATAAATTGTAAATAATCAAAATATACATTATTTAAATAATTTAAAAAAACTATAGAATAAATATATCTATAAATATCATTATAAAATGGAAGCAAAAATCTTAAAAATCCTTCTGGTAAAAATAGCATTCCTAATAAAAATAATAACAAAAATGGAGCTATAATCTTTTTATTTAAAGTTAAAACAGCTAAAATTATCACTATCAAACTCATAGCTAATAAATTAAAAGGAAAAATTCCATTCCCCATATTCATTAAATCAAATGAATTTAAAAATGGTGATAAAATATTTACTGCCATTACCACTACACAAAATATCAATATTGATAGAATAATAATTCCTAATAACGAGTGAGTAAATCCCCTATGATTAGAATAATAAAAGATAATTGGTAAAATACACAGAATAATCCCAATAAAATAAGGAAGTTTAGCTATATACAAAATTATAAAGAAAAGGAGACCTATTATTTCCATCTTATAAAGGTTAATTTTTTTGATATCATGATCAAAATCAGGTAAATTAGCTCCGATTAAAGCAATAGCTATAGAAATAGGATTTGGAAAAAATAAAAATGCCAAAAATAATGCAAATATAGAATGACCTTTATAAGAAGAAATAATATCACCAAATCTAAAAAATTAATCAAAATAATAATATAATTACTTTTATTATCATATAACTTATCAATTTTCCAAGATGATGAAAAGTAATTTATTGCAAAAATAGTAAATAGTATTTAAAAATTAAAATAGTTTAAATAGATTAAAAGATTGAATAGTAAAAAATTAATTAGAAAATTAAAATAAGAAATTAAAATAAGAAACAAAAGTTATTTATTATATAATTAATCACTGATTACAATTAATCAGTGCTGATGAAATAAATAACTATGAATCAGCAGGTATTATTCCAAAATAAGATAAATAAGATTCCATTTGTTCTAAAGATCTATTACAAGTATCTTTTTCAGCAATACCATTAGCAGATAAAACTTCACATGTAACAGATGGGATTCCCATCATATTACATTCATCTTCAATTGCACCTTGATATGCATTACCAGCATTTTTGTAAAATAACAATTCTGATTCAATAGAATCTGCAATAAATTTACCAATTTGAAAACTTTCTGGAGAAGGTTTTAATGCACAAAATATTCCTTCTTTACCCGGCACACTATTAAGAGAAGTTGAATGAAAATCTCCTACTGATTTTATATCTAATTTTTTAACTTTAGCTAAAATATCATTACTAAGTGAACCATGAACAGTACTTACTCTATTTAAATCAACTCCATCAAACCATCTTGAATTAACCATTGTAGACTTTGGAGCTGAAAAAGGAATTATATATACACTTCCATTTAAATTATTTTCTTTATGAAGATTATATAATTTATGTATCAACTGTATTGCAGCTATTTGGGGAGGTAATTCATTACCATGGATCCCTGCAACTATCATTAATTTCAGAGGAGCAGATCCTATTTTGATTATAGGTGTTCCTTTTATAGATTCTTTTAAAATTTCCCGAGAAATAGATGTATTGGGAATATTATCAAAAACTTGATAATTAGCAGCTATATAACCACCAGAAACATAAGAAATGCAAGAAATATCCAAATCATTTTGGAATTCAAATTCACTAAATTGTTCCGATTCCGTTTGATTCATCTGAAAATCAATCCCATTCTTAATTTTAGTGTTTAACTTTTTTTCTCTAATTTTTGTGTTATGATTTTTGATAGAAATCCCCCACTATCTATTCAATAAAAGGTCAAAAGATTTATAACCTTTTTATATTCAATTTAATTATGATTTAGAGATTAAATAAATATAGTTTATAAATATAATATAATTATCTAATAATACAATTATTTTATAAATTTATAAACAAATATTTAATCTTAACATTGTTAACCAAATATGAAAAAGATTTTTAATAATTATTTACTTAAAGTAATCTTATTAGTTTTTAATCTTTAAAAATTTTATTTATTAACTGATAGTAATTATTCAAATATATTAAATAATGAATAATTATTCAAAATATGTTAAATAATGAATGATTTTTATATAATCATAAATATTTTAATTATCTATAAGAATGTTATTATTATTAGTTATTATTTTTAATATCATTGTATTTAAATTTTGTTAAACATTATACAAAATTTTATAAAAATTAGAACAATTATACAAAATTTTATAGAAACCAGCCCATTTATAAAAAAAATTTTGCACACTAAAAGTTGAGAAAAAATAATTTGGAAAATAATATGGAAAAATATATATTTTTTATTTTTTTCAATTCTTATAAAAATCCATGAAATTACGCTAAATAAAAAGTATAATTATAAAATATTTATATTATTGAGTAATAATCTATTATTAAATAAAATATCAGTGTTAAAGAATTTAAAGAAAAATATAAGAAAAATAATAGACTATCAAAAATTTAGGCATACCTAAATATTTATATACTATGAAGTACAATTGTTAATTGTGAAATCTAAAACATCGAAAATTGAAAAATTTGAAATGGGTCTCACTCCTCAATTGACAAAAACTGTTCTTTCACATGTCATCTCAGCCTTTTCATTTTAATAGCCACGTCAATTGAGGACTTTTCTTCTGTTTTAACAATGAATAGAATATCTTGAATATTTAGATTTTTTTTGAGTTTATATCCTTTGAGTTTATATTTGTGATTTATATATTTTAATTATTTTGAAATAAATATTAATCATCTATATTACTTTAGTAGTTGATATCTATTGATTATCTAAAATGATAACGTATAAATCTATGATTATAAAAAATAATAAATATATCCCCATAATTATAAGAAATGATAATATAAAAAATGATAATTTTAAATTATACGGTCATGAAATATAATTTTATAAACTTATTACTCTTATCAATTACTCTTATTATACTTATAATTCTTATTTTAATTATGTTTAAATAATATAATAAATAAAATTGTTATATTGTTGATAATTATAACTCAATTCATGATTAACTAAATTTATTATATCAACTTTATATGGTGAATCAAATGGACAAAGTAATTCTTGCATTTAGTGGTGGATTAGATACCACTGTATGTGTTAAATTATTAGAAGAAGAATATAATTTAGAAGTAATAACTGCCTGTGTAGATGTTGGACAAGGCCAAGAAGAAGTAGAAAAAGCAGAGAAAGTAGCTAAAAATCTTGGAGTAAAACAGCACTATACAATAGATGCTAAAGATGAATTTGCAAATGAATATATAACTAAAGGGATAAAAGCTAATGCTGTTTATGAAGGATATCCATTAAGTACTGCTCTTGCAAGACCACTTATAGCTATGAAAATTATTGAAATAGCTGAAAAAGAAAACGCAAAGGCAATTGCACATGGATGTACTGGTAAAGGTAATGATCAATTCAGATTTGAAGCAGTTATTAGATCTATGTCTGACTTTGATATTGTTGCCCCTATTAGAGATCTTAACCTTACAAGAACAGAAGAGCAAGATTATGCTAAAAAACATGGAATACCAATCTCTTCTGATAAAATTTACAGTATTGATGAAAATATTTGGGGAAGATCTATTGAAGGAGATCTCCTTGAAAATCCAGAAAATGAACCTCCTGAAGACATATATGCCTGGACTGCTTCAGCAGAAGATGCAAAACATCATCCGACTAAAATAGCTATTGAATTTGATGAAGGAGTGCCAATAGCTATTGATGGTAAAATAATGCCACTTATTGAGCTTATTGAAGAAGCAAACAGAATTGCGGGAGAAAATGGAATAGGAAGAATTGATACCATAGAAAATCGTATGATTGGGCTTAAAAGTAGGGAAATCTATGAAGTTCCTGGAGCACTTCTTATCATTAGAGCACACCAAGCTTTAGAAGAATTAGTACTTACAAAAGACGAACTTCTCTTTGCTGAATACATGAGTACAAAGTATTCAGATCTTATTTACACTGCACTCTGGCAAGAACCTCTTAGAGAAGATATGGATCAAGCAATAGACAATATGCAAGGAAGAGTAACAGGAAAAGTAGTAATGAAGTTATTTAAAGGTTCAATGTTACCTTTAGCTAGAGAATCTGATTATAGTTTACATGATATTGAATTGATTAGTTTTGAAGATAAAGAAAATGATCAAAAAGAAATAGAAGGTATGATAAAATATCATGGTCTTCAAGCAGCTATATATCAGAAACTAAATAGATAATTAATAGATTTATTTATATAATACATTATATAGGTTTTATCTTAATCCTATATTTTATTTTTTATATTTTAATCTTTATTTTAATTTTAAACTCTTAATCTTCATTAGAATTAATATATTTCTTTTAATTTTTTTATTCTTTATTTTTTTTTACATATTTCTTATTTACTCTTTCTTCTTTATTCATTTCTCATTTTTCTTTTCTCTTCTCTTCTTCTCTTTCTTCTTTAATCTTTTCTCTTTATTCCTTTCCCTTCACTCCTTTCCCTTTAAATTTGTCCTCATAATTTATTTTTATATAAATTATATCTTTTTATTCTCTATTATTTTTAATATTAATATTGATAAAGAAAAAGATTAAAAGAATAAATGACATAATTATAATCATGAATGATAAAATAAAAGATTTAGTAGTTGACAAAGATGTTAAATGTCCAAAATGTGGTGGAAAAATGAAAAAATGTGGGACATTGAACGGGAAAAGTCAATTTTGTTGCGTAAAATGCGGATATAAAATATAAATATAATTATAACAATTTATAAGTTATTTTTATTATTTTTATTAATAATATATAAAAAATAATATAATAAAATACTAATTAACATGTTAAAATAGAATTAAGATTTAATAAAAAATATAAGTAATAGACAATAAAATTAGTAATTTATTATTGTAAAATATAATTATTAAAATTATTAAAATTACTAAATTGAAATACTAAAATACAAATAATGCTAAAATATTAATATTTATAAATTTATTTCTAAATCTAGGTGAATCAATTGCAATATTATGTAAGTCCCTTTAATAAAGAAGCTAAATTAAAATTTCCAAAAAAAATTACAATTTATGACACCACGCTTCGTGATGGTGAACAAACTCCTGATGTATGTTTAAACCCAGAAGAGAAATTAGAGATAGCTAAAAAGCTTGATGAACTTAGAATACATCAGATTGAAGCAGGTTTTCCTATTGTTTCTAATCAGGAAAAAAAAGCTGTTAAAACAATAGCTAATGAAGGATTAAATGCACAAGTAATATCTCTAGCTAGAACAAAGAAAGAAGATATTGATGCAGCTCTTGACTGTGATGTTGATGGAGTCATATCTTTTATGGCCACCTCTGACCTTCACCTTGAACATAAGTTACATTTAAGCAGAGAACAAGCTCTTAACGTTTGTATGAATTCTATTGAATATGCAAAGGACCATGGACTTTTTGTAGCTTTTTCTGCAGAAGATGCTACTAGAACTGATCTTGATTTCTTAAAAAGAATCTATAAAAAAGCTGAAGAGTTTGGAGTAGATAGAGTTCATATTGCAGACACCGTTGGTTCAATAAGCCCTCAAGGAATGGATTTCCTTGTAAGAGAACTTAAAAAAACAATCAATCTAGAAATAGCTATGCACTGTCATAATGACTTTGGAATGGCTCTCTCTAATTCAATAGCTGGACTTCTTGCAGGAGGAAGTGCTGTATCAACAACTGTAAATGGTATTGGTGAGAGGGCAGGAAACACTTCTCTAGAAGAGCTAATAATGGCATTAAAAATAATATACGGAGTAGATTTAGGGTTTAAAATAAAACACATTCAAGAACTAGCTAACCTTGTTGAAAAATACACAAAAATTAAAATACATAATAATAAACCGATTGTAGGAAGAAATATATTTAGACATGAATCTGGAATCCATGTAGATGCTGTTATTGAAGAACCTCTTACATATGAACCATTTTTACCAGAACTAACTGGGCAAAGAAGACAATTAGTTCTTGGAAAACACTCTGGTTGTAGAGCTGTAAAAGCTAAACTAGATCAATGTGGTGTTGAAGTCACAAAAGATGAACTTTGTAAGATTGTTGAAGAAGTTAAGAGAAGTAGAGAAGAAGGAAAATATATCAATGATGAAGTATTTAACCATATTGTTAAAACCGTACGAGGTCCTTTTGATCTCTAATTCATTTAATCTTAATTCTTTTAATCATTAAATCCTTTGATCTTTAATTAATAAAATAGTTAATAAATATTTCAAAACATTAAAATTTATTGAATCTGATTATAGAAGTGTTTAAATTGAATATTACAGAAAAAATCCTTTCAAACAAAGCAGGATATAAAGTTACACCTGAAGAAATCATAGAAATAGAAGTAGATCTAGCTATGTCTCATGATGGAACATCTCCTCCTGCAATTAAAACATTTGAGAAAATAGCTAAAAAAGTTTGGAATCCTGAAAAAATAGCTATTGTATTTGACCATAATATTCCAGCTAACACTATTGGTTCAGCTGAATTTCAAAAAGTAGCTAGAAACTTCGCAAATGAACAACAAATAAAAAAATTATATACTCATGGTGAAGGAATATGTCACCAAGTTTTACCTGAAAAAGGCCTAGTTGAACCTGGAATGATAATTGTTGGTGCAGACTCTCATACTTGTACTTATGGTGCTTTTGGAGCGTTTTCTACAGGAATGGGTTCTACTGATATAGCTATGGTTTATGCCACTGGAAAAACCTGGTTTATGGTTCCAGAATCTTATAAAATTGAAGTAAATGGTTATCTCCCGACCAATACTACTTCAAAAGACATAATACTCAAAATTATTGGAGAAATTGGGGCAGATGGGGCAACATATAAAACAGCTGAATTTTGTGGTGAAACTATAGATAATTTAGATGTTAGCTCTAGAATGACAATTTCTAATATGGCTATTGAAATGGGAGCTAAAAATGGAATAATGGAACCTAATAAAGCTACAATTGACTATGTTATCAAGAGAACTGGAAAATCACAAGAACAATTAAATATATTTAAATCTGATAAAGATGCTACCTATGAAAAAGAATTTTCATTTGATATTACAGATATTGAACCTCAAATAGCTTGTCCAAATGATGTTGATAATGTAAAAAATATTTCAAATGTATTAGGAACCCATATTGATCAAGGTTTCATTGGTTCTTGTACCAATGGAAGATTAGAAGATCTTGAACAAGCAGCAAAGGTACTTAAAGGGAAAAAAATTCATGATGATGTTAGATTAATTGTATCTCCTGCTTCAAGTGAAATTTATGAAAAAGCAATGGAACAAGGAATTATGAAGACATTTATTGAATCTGGAGCCATTATCTGCAACCCTGGATGTGGGCCATGTTTAGGTGGGCATATGGGTGTTTTAACAGAAGGAGAAGTGAGCATATCTACTACAAATAGAAATTTTAAAGGTAGAATGGGAGATCCTAATTCTGAAGTTTATTTAGCTAACCCAGGAGTAGTTGCTAGTTCAGCCATCAAAGGATTTATTGAAAATCCTGAAAATATTTTATAATATTTTAAAACATTTATTAAATTATAAATTAAATTATAAATTGATTATAAATTAAACAAAAATCAAAGATAAATCAAATATGAATTGAATTATGATTTAAATATAATTAAATTAATTATTAACCAATATAATAAAAGAAAATTTGAAATAAAAAGATAAAAAGGTGCTAAAATGGGAGTTAAATTTAAAGATATTGTAACACCTGAAGATATTAGTTTTAAAGATCTTGATGGGAAAGTAATAGCTATAGATGCAGCTAATACACTTTATCAATTTTTATCAAGTATTCGTCAAGTTGATGGAACTCCTCTCATGGATAGTAATGGGAATATTACATCACACCTTAGTGGAATACTATATAGAACTTCAAATATTGTAGATAAAGGAATAAAACCAATTTTTGTTTTTGATGGAGAACCTTCTGAGTTTAAAGAAAACACAATAGCAGAACGTAGAGAAGTTCGACAAGATGCAGAAAAAAAATGGAAAAAAGCTTTAAAAGATGGTGATGCTGAAACGGCTGCAAAATTTGCCAAAAGATCATCTCGAATGTCACCATACATTTTGGAATCAGCTAAAGAATTGCTTGAAATTATGGGAATTCCATATGTTCAATCTTTTGGAGAAGGTGAAGCTCAAGCTTCTTACATGGTTGCAAATGGAGATGCTTGGGCAGTAGCTTCACAAGATTATGACTGTTTATTATTTGGTTCACCAAAAATCATTAGAAATCTTACAATAAGTGGAAATTTGTCTGATTTAGAATATTTAGAACTTGAAAAAGTATTAAAAAATATGGATATTACAAGAGAACAACTAATTGACATAGCTATACTGGTTGGAACTGATTTTAATGAAGGCGTGAAAGGAATAGGTGCTAAAACTGGTTTCAAAATAGTTAAAAATTCTACAATAGAAAATTATCTTGAAGAAAAAGATATTTCACTAGAAATAGAACCAGAAAAACTTAGAAATATCTTTTTAAATCCAGAAATTAATAAAAATTACAATATCAAATGGAAACAAGTTGATAAAGAGAAAATAATTGATTTTATGTGTAATCAGCATGATTTTTCTAAAGAAAGAGTTTTAAGTGCAGTTAAAAAAATGAAAAAACTCAGCACAACTCAAAAAAGCTTAGAAGACTGGTTTGGATAAAAAATTGATCCAAAAAGTGCTAAAGATAAAAAAAATAAAAATATAAAAAAGATAAATAAAAAAATAAAATAAAAATGATAAATTAAAAAGATAAATAAAAAGGATAAATGAACAAACATATAAACAATTAAAAACTTCATGATAATATATTAAATTAAATTACTAAAATCAAGTCGAATAAACTTTTTGTTACTTGGTAAATCATATTTTTCTTCTAAAATACATTTATATTCTATTTCATTCATTTTACTTATTAAATCATTTTTATCTATAGAAACTCCTAATTTTGAGATATTTTTTAAGGAATCTGAATATATAGAATCAACCACAAAATTATTTTTATCATTTAGATTATCATCTATTTGAATTACACAAGAAACATATTTAGGTTTAATTTTTTTTATTTGACTTGTAAAATTATTCAATCCAATATATTCAAGTAATAAGTTAGCTATAACTAAATTTACTTCAGGTAAGTTTAAAGAAATATCATTTAAATCTAATTTTTCTAAAATTAAACAATTTAAATAAGAATATCTTTTTTCAATAACATCTAAATATTTAATATTAATATCAACACAATAAACTTTTTTAAAATCATTACAAGATATATATTCCAATCCATTTCCACCAGCTACTCCCCAAATAGCAACAAAATCAATATTATCTAGTGAAAGTTGAGATTTCATTATTTTATTTAAAAGAGGAATCTGTGCTACATTTTTTAAATTCATATGACTTTCATAGATATCCAAATCTAATGTTTCCCATGGATTTTCCATTATCACACCAGTAATTAAAAAGGAGGAAAATATTTTCCAAATATTTCTTTTGCATATTTTATAGCTAAATCAACTTGTTTTGGATATAATTCTACCATTTTATTTTGAAACTCTTCCCTATTTTTTACTTTAGCTAATATTTTAAGAATATTTAAATAAATATTAGCAGAATCTGTATCCATTGAAAAGTTTTCACCTACTCCACTATTCTTTTTAATACATGGAATTTCTAAAGTCTTACAAACAGTTTCCATTTGAAAATATTTTTTTCTAATAAGTGGAGAAACAGAACTTATTAAAACGTGATTTTCAAGATTTATCAAAGGAGGAATCCCTTGAGATTCCATTCTATCTTTAGATGTCAACTTTTCATAATTTTTAATATTATAACAATGAAGTTCTGTGTAAAAATCAGGTTTATGTTTTTTAATAATCTTTATAAGATATTTGCCCATATCTGAATCAAAATATTCTTTTTTTAAAGTAGATATATAACGAGTATTATCAAAATTATAAATAAAAGTTTTACCATTAGAGAAATCTGAAAAGATAAGAGATTTAAAAAAATCAATAGTGGTTTCTCCTTCATTACCATGAATTCCGCCTACAAATAGCTTTGTAGGTCCTTTTCCTTTATTAATGAATCTAAAATATGACATAGTAAGATAATAGTAAGATAATAATAGTAATATAATGATAGTAATATAATAATATAATTAATATAAAAGAATAATTTAAGAAAAACTAAAAATAAAAGATAAAAAAGATAATAATTTAGATAATTTCTTAAATGCTAAAATAAAAATAAAATAACGAAAAAGACTAAGTTCCTTCTTGCCAATCATTTAAATATTCATTTTGACGATCAGATAAATTATCAATTTCAATACCCATAGCTTTAAGTTTTAATCCAGCAATTTCATAATCAAGTTCATCTGGAGATTTCATAACTCCTACATCAAGATCATTTTCAAGAATAAATTTAGCTGATAATGCCTGAGCAGCAAAACTTAAATCCATAATTTCAGCAGGGTGACCTTGACCTCTCTCAGCAGCCAAATTAACAAGACGGCCATCAGCTAAAAGATAAATTTTTCTTCCATCTTTCATAGTGAACTCTTCAACACTTTCTCTTACATCCTCAACAGAGACAGATTGATTTTCAAGATCTACTCTGTTAATTTCAACATTAAAATGACCAGAGTTAGCTAACATACACCCATCTTTCATATTTTTAAAGTCATCTCCACTAATTACATTAATATTTCCAGTGACTGTAATCATTAAATCAGCGTATTTTACAGCTTCACTTGTAGGCATGACTCTGTAACCATCCATTCTTGCTTCAAGTGCTCTGATTGCATCAACTTCAGTTACAATAACATTTGCACCAAGACCTGCAGCACGAGTAGCTACACCACGACCACACCAACCATAACCACAGACAGCCACAGTTTTACCAGCTATTAACATATTAGTAGTTCCCATAATAGCATCAAATGTAGATTGACCAGTTCCATACCTATTATCAAAGAGATATTTAGTATATGCGTCATTTACAGCTATAAGAGGTATTTTAAGTGCACCATCAGCATGCATAGCTTCTAATCTATGAACACCAGTAGTAGTTTCTTCACATGCCCCCATGACTTTGTTAAGTAGTTCTTTTCTCTCTTGATGAAGAACCAATATCATATCTGCACCATCATCAATAATGATGTCAGGCTTATAATCAAGAACATCATTTATAGTTTCATAATATTCCTCTTCTGTTTCTTCTCTCCAACCATACATGTTGAGTCCAAGTGCCGCACCACCAGCTGTTGCATCATCATGAGTAGAAAGAGGATTACATCCAGTCATAGCTACTTCTGCACCACCAGCTTGGAGAGTTAGACCAAGATTAATAGTTTTTGGTTCAAGATGAAGGCAAGATCCAATAGTTATTCCTTCGAAAGGTTTTGTTTTCTCAAATTCTTTTTTAATATGTTCAAGAACCGGCATGTGTTTTTGAACCCATTTAATTTTTCTAATTCCCTCATTAGCTAAATTCATATCTCTTACTTTACTCATAATTACCACAAAACATTTTATTAGAAGAATAATGTAATTAATATGTAAAATCAGTACATAATTACATATTATTAATACTAATATTATAAATATTAATATTCAATTTTTATTTTACATTATATTTTCATTTTACATTATATTATTTTTATATTATATTATTTCATTTAATATAATTATAATTTTCTTATAATATTTATTATCCATATTATTTATTATCTATATCTAATGTTAGTAATGATATGTAACTGTATGATTACATAATTAATTTGATTTTTCATTATTAAAAATACAAACCATGTTCATGAAAAATTTATAAATAGTTGAATTGTTTAAAATACTGAAAAATAATCGAAAAGTTTAAATGATATAATAAACTGATAGAAGATAGTCAGATGCCGGGGTGGCTCAGCTGGTTAGAGCGCACGGCTCATAGGGTTTTAAGCAGTGCTCTGACTAATTCCTGGGATACCGTGAGGCCGCGGGTTCGAATCCCGCTCCCGGCATCCTACTTATCCCAGGAAACATAAAATTTTTATTTTTACAAATTTTAAAGATATTTTAAAATTAAATTCTATTTTTAAAGCGATTTTATATCATTCTGATAATATTAACGAATAATTCTATTTTTTTAATATAGTTAATATGAATTATAAAAATATTTAATTAATTAAAAACAAATTAGATAATTAAATAATGAATACTCAAATAAAAAATATTTAAATAATGAATATTTAGATAATAAATATTTAGATAATGAATATTTGAATAAAAGATATTTTAATAATAAATATTCAAATAATAACTAATAAATCAAATATTAATAAAAATCATTTATAAATAAAATAAATCAATCGTTTATAAATAAAATAAATCAAATATATGTATATATAATGAATTTTAGTAAATTTATCAATTACAGGTGCTATAATGCTTTACAGAGAATTAGGAAAAACTGGTGAGAAAGTGTCGATTTTAGGATTTGGAACTATGCGTTTTCCAACTATTGATAATCAACCTAATAAAATCGATGAAAAAGAAGCTTCAGCTATGTTGAAATATGGAATAGATAATGGAATAAATATTATTGATAGTGCATACTCTTATCATTCCCTTGATTTTGATGAACCTGGAGAAAGTGAACCATTTATTGGAGAATTCTTATCAACTGGTTATAGAGAAAAAGTATTGATATCTACAAAGTTACCTAGTTGGATAGTTGAGAAAAAAGGAGATATGGAAAGATTTCTTGATCAACAACTAGAAAGATTGCAGACTGATAGTATTGATATCTATTTACTTCATTCACTTAAAGAAGATTACTGGAAAAACTTGACTAATTTAGATGTATTTGAATTTATGGATACAATATTAGGAGATGGGCGAGTAAAGCACATAGGATTCTCTTTTCATGATGAATTAGATCTTTTCCTTGAAATTCTCGATTCCTATGATTGGGAAGTTGTTCTTACTCAAATGAATTATGTTGATGAAGAATATCAAAGTGGAATCAATGGAGTGCAATATTTAAGTAGTATAAATATGGGAAATATGATTATGGAACCACTTAGAGGAGGAAACTTAGTAGATAACATACCAAATGAAGTTCAATCTCTTTGGGATAGTGCTCCAACAAAAAAAAGTCCTGTTCAATGGGCATTCCAATATCTTTGGGATATGGAAGGAATTAGTACAGTGTTTAGTGGAATGAGTTCATTAGAACAGGTTAAAGAAAACATAGCTATAGCTGATTTTGGTTATCCTAATACATTAACAACAGAAGAAAAAGATATCATTAAAGAAGTAGCTAAAGCTTATAAACAAAGAAAGGACATTGCTTGTACACAATGTAAATATTGCATGCCATGTCCAGAAAAGGTAGCTATTCCAACATGTTTCAAAGAATATAATATAGCAAAAATGCTTGACAATCCTGAAGCAAGTTCAATGCAATATTTTTCACTTCTTAATGAGGAAAATTATGCATCATCATGTACTGAATGTGGAGATTGTGTACCTATGTGTCCTGAAATGATAAACATTCCCGAGGAGCTGAAAAAAGTTAAAAAACTTTTTGGACAATGAACAAATATGAAAAAACAAACCAAAAAGGAAAAAATAGAAAAACAATAGTTAATATTGTAGAATCTCTATAATCTTTAGAAGCATTTAAAGCATTTAAATTAATAACAGTAGTTGGAACTGTTACATTTACTATCTGCTCTAAAAATTCTCAATATAGATTTATTAGATTTAAATTCTTTTAATTATTTAGAATTATAATACTATAATAATTACTATAAATATTATTTTTATATATTTTATCTGAATTTAATATCAATTAAATAATCATAACTAAATAATTAACATAATTAAATAATCTATATAATTAATCATATTATTTCATATATTTTAATATTTTATTGAAATATTTAATTATTTAAAATAATATTGAAATTAAATTATATATTCATTTATTTTAAAATTTTTAATTTTATAATATTTTATACACTCAAATTTATAATTTTTATGCAATTTTTGTGCTATGTTATTGTTATATTATTAATATTCAATAGTATTTATCCAAATTTAGCTATTAGTACCATATTATTAAACTTTTTATCATTTTATATATTATCATTTTTAATCGCTTATATAACGAATTATTAATCAATTATAATTATGTTCAAAAAATTTTAAAATGTATTACAAAATGTTCATGATAAATCATGTATTAATAAACTATATATTAATTAAAAAACATATTTTTATTGATAATAAATTTACTATTATATTTTATATTTATTATAAAATATCAATATGATAAAATTATCAAAACCTAGACATATGAATCAATAAAATTAAAAATAAATAAACTATTTTATAAATTAATTAAATTAATAAATGAAGATAATACAAATATCAAAAATAATAATAAATTAGAAATATTTATATGTGATAAGTAGGAAATGTATTTCCGACTACTAAAAATCATAATTATTAAAAATACTAAAAAATTTATTAAAATATAAAATATAAATTAAAATATAAAATATTTGTAGTCCAATTAGTTGCTTAATATCTTAAATAAATGAAATTAATGTTAATAAAATATGATATTCTAATATAATATTCTAAATAAGTACCTAAGTTAACTAATTTTTATTGGAGAAGATTTGATGGATGCTATAGGAAAAGCAATGGAATTAATGAATAAAAAAGGAATTAAGTTTGTAAGATTACAATTTGTGGATATAAATGGAATCCCAAAAAGTATATCTGTTCCTTTTGGAAGCGATGAAGAACTAGAAGATATGTTTAATGATGGAGTATTATTTGATGGATCTTCTGTAGATGGTTTTGTTGAAATTCAAGACAGTGATTTAATAATGAAACCAGATCCTAACACATTTTCCCTCCTACCATGGAGACCAGAAGAATCTGGAGTATGTGGATTTATCTGTGACATATATAATACAAATAATAAACCATTTGAAGGTGATCCAAGAAGCATACTTAAAAAATCATTGCAGAAAATCAATAAAAAAGGATATAACTACAATATTGGACCAGAACCAGAATTTTTCATAATAGATGAAGATGAAGAAGGAAATTTCATCCCCCATGATAATGGAACATATTTTGATGTTGAGCCTATTGATAAAGGTCCTAACTTCAGAAGAAAGTTAGTTGTAGATCTTGAAGAACTTGGTTTTGAAGTAGAAGCAAGTCATCACGAAGTAGCTCCAGGTCAAAATGAAATTGCATTTAAATTTGATAATGCATTGAAAACAGCTGATGCAGTAATTACATTCAAACAAGCTATTAAAGCTATTGTAGACAATATGGGTTATAGAGTAACATTTATGCCAAAACCTTTCTTTGGAGTTAATGGTAGTGGAATGCACTGTCACCAAAGCTTGTTTAAAGGAAATGAAAACTTGTTTTCTGATGAAAATAGTGAAACTGGATTATCTAAAGAAGCTTTATACTTTATGGGAGGATTACTTAAACATTCCCCAGCATTATCTGCTGTTGTAGCTCCTACTGTAAATTCCTACAAACGTTTAGTACCAGGATATGAAGCACCTGTTTATATAGCTTATGGTCTTAAAAACAGATCTGCACTTATACGTATTCCTGCGGCCCGTGGAAAAGGAACAAGAATTGAATATAGAAGTCCCGATCCATCTTGTAATCCATACCTTGCATTTGCAGCTATGTTAGAAGCTGGTTTAGATGGAATAAACAACAAAATAGACCCAGGAGAACCTGCTGAATTCAATATATACAATTTAAGCAATGAAGAATTAAAAGAAAAAGGCATAGAAACACTTCCTGCAAGTCTATGGGAAGCATATCATGCATTTGAAGAAGATGATGTCATTATAAATGGTCTTGGAAAGCATATAAGTGAAAAATTCTTAGCTTCAAAATATGCAGAATGGGATGAATACAGAATACAAGTATTTGGATATGAACAGAAAAAATACATAGGTCTCTAAATAGGGCCTATAATATTTTTATTTTTTTATATTAAATACTATTTATATTATTATTTTTTGATATGTTTAACCAATTATTCAATAATATATAGCTAATTATTTTAACTAATTATTTAGCTATTTTTAGATACAATATTTATTCTATATTAATAAAGTATTATTTTTTTAAATATACTTTAATATTTAACTAATTTAACTATTTTTTAGATATGTTAATATATTTTTATTTAGTTAATTACAAATAATATATAATCATGATAATATCATATATATTAAAATATAAAAAGTATAAAAAATATAAAATAAAAAAGTGAAATATTAAAAAAGTAAAAATAAAAAAGCAAAAAGAATATTAAAAACAAACAAAATATTAAAATTATAAAAGAATAAAATATTTACAATAATATAAATTTTAAAAGACATTAGATAAGAATATTAAATAATATTAAAATTAAATAATATTGAATAATACTGATATAATATTAAATAATAATTAAAAATTATTTAAGATTATTAAGATTATTAACATGAATCTCTAATATTATTTAATATCCTATTATTACATCTTATTACAATTTTACGCCAATATTATGTTTTTATAAGCTATTAAAGCAAATAAATCTTATTTTAGGTCATTATATGTCAAAATCTCAAGAAAAAATCATAGAAATATTAAGAATTATAGAAGAGTATGATAAACCTGTTGGAGCTAGAATCGTAGCTAAAGAACTAAAAAACAGAGGATACGATTTAGGAGAAAGAACTATCAGATATCATATGCAAATTCTTGATGAAAAGGGATATACTCAAAGAAAAGGATATTCTGGAAGAATTTTGACTTCCCTTGGAAAAGCACAATTGAAAAATGGACTTATATATGATCATGTGGATTTTGTATTTTCAAAATTTGAAGAGTTAATTTATCAAACAAATCTTGATGAAAAAAATAAAAAAGGAAATGTTGTTATAAATGTTTCAAAAGTTATTTTAGATGAAGATTCATTAAAAGATGAAAAAAACAATCCTATTGCAATTATGAAAAAAGCTTTTTCATCTGGTTTAGCTGTTAGTCCACTAGTTGATATAGAAAAAAAGAAATCAGAAAATTCAAAAAAGAATGAATTTATCATTAAAACAATTTGTGGAACAACCATTGATGGTATGTTATTGAAAAATGGTATCCCTAGTCTTCCAATATATGGAGGATTGTTAAAAGTAGAAGATTATGTTCCTCAAAGATTTACTGAGTTGATTTCCTACAAAAAGACATCAATTACTCCAATAAATGCTTTTGTAGCAGATGGGATGACTTCTATTTTAAACGTTTTAGAAGATGGGAATGGAATTATTCCTGCTAATTTTAGAGTTATTCCTACAAAATCTCTTGAAAAAGCAAAAAAACTTTTCGATGATCTAGCTAAAATCGGAATAAACGGAATTGTTTCAATTGGAGAAAGTGGTGAAAAGGTTTTAGGAATAAATGTAAATGAAAATTTTTCAGGAATCGCTATAATCGGTGGAATAACTCCTCTTTGTATATTAAAAGAAATGGAAAAATTTGTAGAAGTTAGATTAGCAGATGAATTATCTGATTTTGAACAGCAAAAATTATTTAATAGTAGTATAACTAATAAAGGAATCCTTAAGAATTATGAAGGAAATAAAGATAGCAATAAAAAAGATAAAAAAATAGATACAGTATTTAAAAATAGCATTTTAAAGCCTTCAGCTAAAGAAAAAGAACTAAAAGTATCATTTTTACTTTCAAAAGCCTGGAATCTTATGCAAGATGTTGATTTTGATATCGAAACTCATGAAGGTAATTTAATCGGAAATTTATCTTATGTGAATAAAGATGACTTAGATTTATCAATTAACCATATGAAAAAAGCATACAGATCAGCTAAAAAATATATAAGCCCTTATTATAAAATAGTAGAACCAAAAAAGGACAGTGCACATTACAGAGAGGATAAAATCGGGATAGCTACTATTTGTAGTTTATCTTTTGATGGAATTCTTATTAAAAAGGGAATAATGTCAACTCCCAAATATGGAGGGCTTTTAGAACTTGGAAATACCCCTCTCTTTACAGAACTCATTTCATATGATGGATCTTCAATTGATCCCCATGAAATATTTATTTTTAAAAATATGACCTCAATTAATAGGAATCCTCATAAATATGATTCTATTACTGATGAAAATGAGTTTAGCACCAATTTCAAGAAAATTTTAGCTTCTATAAAAGAAGTTCCATTTATAGCAAGAGAACAAACAAAAGAAATACTAAATGAAATGGGCAGTATTAAATTACCAATTTTTAAAATAGGGAAACCAAGAGAACTTGTTTATAATGCAAAAGTTGATACCTATAATTTTGGTTTTGTTACTGGAAGTGGATTAAATCCAATAGCAGCAATAAAAGAGAATGGAATTGATGTTGATTTTAAAACCATTCAGGGAAATATTCAATTAGATAATATGGATACATTATAACCTATTAAATTTAAATTTATAAATTTCTTACATTTTCTTTTTAATTATCTTTTTAATCATATTTACTAAATTATATCATATATTTACTAATTAATTATATCAAAAATAAAAAATATTTTAATCTTATTGTTAGTTATTTTAATGCTATATTATATTCTATTCTCAATTAATTTTAATTAATTTTAAATATTTTTTAAATATATTTTAATATACTTTAATATTTTAATATTTTAATATATTTTTAACCTGTTTTTATGTATTTTTAATCTATTTTTAATCTATTTTGAATAATCATGTTAATTTTATGTGTTATGAAATTTCTTTATCTTCAAAATCAAATCATAAACTATATAAGATATATATAACAAATATGAGTACGATATGAATAATAATTCATAATATCCATATCAGTTATAAAGGAATAAGAGAGATAACTATGAATAAAAATAATAAAATAATAATTTTAATTATAATAATTATAGCAATATTGGCTATTGCAGGTTTATACCTAAGTGGAGCATTAAATACTGGAGGTTCAAATGAGCAAGGAAGTGTTGATGTACTGATGGGTGCAGGTTTTAGTAAAGTTGGTGCTGATCTTATTAGTGAATTTAATAAAAAATATCCTAATATAAAAGTAAATGCAAAGTATGGCGGAAGTGGTGAATTATTCGCTACACTAGAAACTCAAAAGAGTGGAGATGTTTTTTTACCTGCTGATTACAAATATATGCAAGATGCAATGGATAATGGATATGTTGAAAACAACACTGTGAAAAATATAACTAAAAACGTTCCAGTAATAATTGTTAAAAAAGGAAATCCTAAAAACATTACATCACTTAAAGATTTAGCTAAACCCGGAGTTAAAGTAGCTATTGGAGAGGCTGACGGTCCAGCTATTGGTAAAACAACCGCACAAATATTAGAAAAAAATAATTTAACTGAAGCAGTTGAAGGAAATGTTGTAGTTAAAAGTACAACCGTTAATCAACTTCTTACATATCTTGTAACTGGACAATGTGATGCAACCATAATTTGGGAGGATATGACTGTTTGGGAAGAAGGTAAAGGAAAAATTGAAGTAATTAAAATACCTGCTAACGAAACAGTTGAAAGTACTGTACCAATTGCAACTACCACATTTGCAAAAGATAAAGATGCAGCTACAAAATTCCAAGAATTCATAACTTCTGAAGAAGGTAAAAAAATCTGGAAAAAATGGGGATTCGAAGTATAATATTTTTTATCTCCATTAATTTTTTTATTTTAATCTAAACTTATTCTATTTAATTATAATAAACCTATAAAATAATATTTAAAACTAATTAATCTAATATAAATACTATTAATTGATTTATTCTATAATTTTATATTTAAGATTTAATCATTTTTACTTAAAGAATATAAAACAATACAGAAGAGATATTATTACTAATTATTGTATATCTATTATTATATTTATTATTAATATATAAATGAAAATAAGAAATAGAAATAAAAATAGAAATAAATTAATAAGAAAATAAAATAATAAAGAATAATAAATAATAAGAGAGAATAATAAATTATAGAAAAAATTATTAAAAAATAATAAAGCGTATAGAAAAATAATAAAAATAATAAAATTATAGTATAAATTAAATTAGTATAAATTAGTAAAAATAATAAAAATAGTAAAAATATTACAATGTAATAAAAATAGTAAAAATAAAATAATAATAAAATAATTAAAATATCAATAAGTTGGTAGAAACATGCGCTCAAAATTTGAAATAAGCTTTATAGCATTAACCATATTCATTACACTTCTATTTTTTGTAGTAATTGGAAGTATGTTTTTAATACCAACATTTCAAGGATTTATAGATGCATTATTCTCACAAGAAATGTTATTTGCCATTTCTTTAACTTTATCTACTTCTGTAATATCTGCAATACTAGTTATGCTTTGTTGTATTCCAATGGCATATACATTAAGTAGATACGAATTTCCATTAAAAGGATTGTTTAAAATTGTCATTGACTTACCAATGGCATTTCCTGAAATTGTAATAGGAATTGCTCTTTTAATGTTTTTAGGATCTAATGGAATAGGAAGTTATCTTGAAAGTGGAGGAAT